>NZ_JBSXOP010000076.1:0-140636 GCF_056859535.1 Marinobacter sp. L-46 | reverse complement strand
TTTCATTGAGGCCAGAGTCACCGGAGTGACTCATCATAAAGGCCGGATATATGTGCGCAGTTTTACCCAGTTAACTTTTTACACCACCGAGAGCTTGGGAGGCTTGCGCAACAAGAGGTCTACATATATGTGCTCGTAGCGTGTCCTGAAGGGGCACCTCCCCCGTGCGACAACTCCAGGAGATGAGGGCTCAGGGCTTTAGAAGCCTCGTGGAACCGTCTGCGCTTCCACGAACTCGAACAAGCCTTCCAAGCCACCTTCGCGGCCAATACCAGAGGCTTTCATGCCACCAAACGGCGCTTCCGGTGTGGGCCCGGTGCCGGTGTTCCAGCCTACGTGGCCGAAACGCAGGCCGGCAGCGACCCGCTGGGCGCGCTCGGCGTCGGCGGTGAAGACGTAGGAGGCCAGGCCGAATTCGGTGTCGTTGCCGGCTTCGATGACTTCCTCTTCGGTGCGGAACAGTGCCATGGGCACCAGCGGGCCGAAGGTTTCTTCCTGGTAGCAGGCCATGTTGCGGTCAACGCCCTGCACCACAGTAGGCGGGAAGAACAGGCCTTCGCCCAACTCATCCGGCTGCTTGCCGGCAACCAGTTTGCCGCCTTTGGCCAGGGCGTCTTCCAGGTGGCGTTTGACCTTGTCGAAGCCGGCTTTGTTGACCAGCGGGCCGATGTCGACGCCGTCGTTCATGCCGTCGCCGACGGTCATTTTGTTCACCCGCTCGGCGAGTTTTTCGCCGAAGGCGTCGGCCACTTTTTCATGCACGAAGATGCGGTTGGCGCAGACGCAGGTCTGGCCGCCACCACGGAATTTGTTGGCGATCAGGTTGTCGGCGGCGGCATCCAGGTCAGCGTCGTCGAAGACGATATACGGGGCGTTGCCACCCAGTTCCAGTGACAGCTTTTTCACCTGCTCGGCGGTGTCGACGATCAGTTTTCGGCCCACTTCGGTCGAGCCGGTGAAGCTGAGCATGGGTACGTCTTTGTGTTCACACAGCACTTTGCCGATGACGCTGGCCTTGCCCATCACCAGGTTGACCATGCCATCGGGCAGGCCGAGTTTGTCCATGATGCTGAAGAAGGCAACCATGGTGAGCGGGGTTTCACTGGCCGGTTTGATGACCGAGGGGCAGCCGGCCGCCAGGGCCGCCGAGAGTTTCTTGGCGATCATGCCAATGGGGAAGTTCCAGGGCACAATCAGGCCGGTGACACCGATGGGGCGGTAGTGAACCGTCCAGGTGCAGTCTTTCGGCTTTTCCGGAATGGTGTGGGCATCCAGCGCCTGGATATGTTTGGCGCAGTAATCGAAGAAGCCGGCGGCGTAGTCCACTTCGCCCTGGCCTTCTTTCCAGGGCTTGCCGTGTTCCATGCACAGGATGCGGCCGATTTCCTCGCGGTTGTCCTTCAAGGCATCGCGGATGTCTTCCAGCCATTTGCGGCGGGTTTCAAGGGGATAGGGGTTGGTCAGCCGCAGGGCCTGCTTGCCGGCATCGACCGCATCCAGTATGTCTTGCTCCGGCATCGAAGGCACTTTGGCAATCACCTCGCCCGTGGCCGGATTGTAGACATCAAAGGTGCTGCCACCGGCGCTGTCTGTCCAGCGCCCGCCAATGTAGCCGGTAAGATTCTGCAACAGTGGTGATTCGATCATCTCGACTCCTTTTCTGTGCCTGATCACGCCCGGTTGCGGGCCGGGATCCGAGGTTCGGGTTCTGCCTTCATAGTGGTAGCTGTGGGCCAGCCTGTAAAGTCAGCGGGGATTTTTTGACCCATCCCGGTCTCTGCCTATACTCGGGGGAGTGAATCAAGGAGGCCGGACATGAAAGCATTTTTCCATCCGTCACAGGATCTGCACATCCCGAAGACGTATTTCACCCGGGGCCAGATGCGCCAGCCCCAGGAGGTGCCGGATCGTACCGGGCAGATGATTGAAGGCCTGAAGGCGTTGGGCATTCCGGTGTTACAGCCCGCCGACCAGGGCGCGGCGCCGATCTCGAAGGTGCATGACCTGGGTTATCTTCGGTTCCTGGAATCCGCCCACCGGCGCTGGATGGAAATGGAAGACTGGGGTGACGAGGTGATGTCCAACATCTTCGTGCGCTCCCCCAATGCCCTGCGGGGTATCCTGGCGGAAGCGGCCCATTACCTGGCTGACGGCAGTTGCCCGATTGGCGAGAATACCTGGAAGGCTGCCTACTGGTCGGCCCAGACCGCTCTCGGGGCGGCGGATGCGCTGATTGGCGGCGAACGCTATGCTTATGCAGTATGCCGCCCACCCGGCCACCACGCCCGCAAAGACGCCGCCGGGGGCTTCTGCTACCTGAACAATGCCGCCATCGCTGCCGAGCATATGAAAAGCCGGTTCCCGCGTACGGTGATCCTGGATACCGACATGCACCACGGACAGGGCATCCAGGAAATCTTCTACGATCGCAGCGATGTGCTGTACATCTCCATCCATGGCGACCCCACCAACTTCTACCCGGTGGTGAGCGGCTTCGAGGACGAGCGCGGCGAAGGCGAAGGCTACGGTTACAACATCAACCTGCCCATGCCCCACGGCTCCAGCGAGGAAGATTTCTTTGCCCGCGTGGAGGAGGCACTGGCGGCTGTGCGGCTGTACCAGCCCGATGTGCTGATCCTGCCGCTGGGCTTCGATATCTATAAAAACGACCCGCAGGCGAAGGTGTCGGTGTCGTCCGAGGGCTTCTGCCGGCTCAGCACCCACATCCGGCAGCTGGGGCTGCCGACGCTGATCGTACAGGAGGGAGGATATGACCTGGACGCCCTCAGCGAGAACGTCCAGCAGTTCTTCAGGGGGCTGGAAGGTTAGGCGCCCGGAGCGTAAACCTTCACGTTGTTAAGGCCTTCCGCCTTCAGGTGACCGGCGTGCATGCGGCTCATGGTGCCCCGGTCACAGTACAACAGGTACTGGCGGCCTGCCGGCAGCTCCGGCACCTGCTGGTTGAGCTCGTAGAACGGGATCTTCAGGATCTCGTTGTTGGTAAGCGTCAGCGGCGCCCGCTCTTCCTCGGAAGGGTGGCGCACGTCGATAATCACATCGTCTACCGCCGGGGTCTGTACCAGTTCCACCTCTTCCGGAGTCACCACGCTGTCGAGCAGTTCGCTCACCTTGGTGTGCTCGCTGTTGGCGATGGCGCTGGCCAGCACTTGCGCGTCCATGTGGGTCTCTTCTTCCTCCACCCGGTGCAGCTTGGCGCGGGTGACCGGCTTGCTGGAAATCACGCCACAGTATTCCGGCATGTTGCGGGCAAAGGGCTCGGTACCGATGTCCCGGGCAATGCGGATGATTTCCTGCTTGTCCATGGCAATCAGCGGGCGCAGCACCACTTCATCGCTGGCGCGATCGACCACGTTCAGGTTGGTCAGGGTCTGGCTCGACACCTGGGCCACGGCATCGCCCATCACCAGGCCAGTGGCGGTGTAATCCCGGGCAATTTCCGCCGCGGCTTTCAGCATCATGCGCTTGAGCACCACGCCCCAGTGGCGATGGTTTACCGAACGCATGATCTCTGCCACCACGCTCTCGAAGGGCACCGAGATAAACTTCACATTGTGGGAGGCGCCGTAACGCTGCCACAGGTAGTGCACCACCTGGCGCACGCCCACCTCATGGGCAGTGCCGCCGAGGTTGAAGAACAGGAAATGGCTGCGTATACCGCGGCGCATCATCAGGTAAGCCGCTACCGACGAATCGTAGCCACCGGAGATCAATGTCATCACGGTTTCCACGGTACCCAGCGGATAGCCGCCCAAGCCCTCGTGACGGCGATGGGCAATGTGGAACTGGTCATCGTTCACTTCGATGCGCACTTCCACTTCCGGATTTTTCAGATCGACCCCTCGGGCCTCGGAGGCTTGCATCAGCGCGCCGCCGACCAGTCGCTCCAGGTCAATCGAACGGAAATCGTGCTGGCCATGGCGCCGTGCACGCACTGCAAAGGTTTTGCCTTTCAGCCGACCGGCAAAGGCCTGTACAGCCTTGGCGCCCACATCGTCCAGGTCCACAAACGGGTAAACCGCGATTTCCTGGATGGTGGAAATGCCGGAAATTCGGGTAAGTTCATCAATCACCGCGCCGGTCAGGCCCCGGCCTTCGGGCACCTCCACATCAACCCGGTCCCAGCTGCCATCCACCCGGATGTCGGCATCCAGCCGGGCCAGGAGTTTCCGGATATTCTGCCGCAACTGGCGCATTTGCTGCTGGCGAACGGGTTTGCTTTTGATGGCCACTTCAGCGGCAGGACGAATCAGTAATTTCATAAAAAAGGACTTTGATCGGAGGAACGTCGGGTAGCGTAAAAGGCGGAAAGCGCTTAGTGTACCCTTTCGCCTGAGTGGCTCAAAATCCGTCATTGCCGAAACAGCAGGAGTTCCAACACCGATGACCGAATCCACCATGAATGCCCTGGTCTCTCCGGAGGGCAGCCTCGAAATTCTCTCCACCCACGAGGTAAACCGGCTCAAGGACAAGAGTGAAGGTGGCTTGTACCGATTGTTCAGGCAATGCGCCCTGGCGGTGCTGAATACCGGCATGGAAACCGACGACTGCAAGGAACTGATGGAAGCCCACGGCGATTTCGATGTGCGGCTGGTTCCCCAGCCCCGGGGCCTGAAGCTGGAGCTGATCAATGCCCCGGCGCACGCCTTTGTTGACGGCGAAATGCTGCGGGCCATCCGGGAACACCTGTTCTCGGTGTTGCGGGATATTGTCTACAGCCACTCGCTGCCCGACACCGTCTCCGGCTTCCGCAAGAATAATCCGGAAGACATTACCAACCTGGTGTTCCATATCCTGCGCAATGCCCGGGCCCTGGAGCCCGGCCGCCAGCCCGACATGGTGGTGTGCTGGGGTGGCCATTCCATCAGCCATGACGAGTACCAGTACAGCAAGGAAGTGGGGCACCAGCTGGGGCTTCGGGGAATGAGCATCTGTACCGGCTGCGGCCCCGGCGCCATGAAAGGCCCCATGAAAGGCGCGACCATTGCCCACGCCAAGCAGCGGATCAAGAACGGTCGTTACATTGGCATTACCGAACCGGGCATCATCGGGGCGGAAGCGCCCAACCCGATTGTCAACGAACTGGTGATCATGCCGGATATCGAAAAGCGGCTGGAAGCCTTTGTGCGCTGCGGCCACGGGGTGATCGTTTTCCCCGGTGGCGTCGGTACGGCCGAAGAGATTCTGTATCTTCTGGGCATTCTGCTACATCCGGACAACGCCGACCTACCGTTCCCGGTGGTGTTTACCGGCCGCCGGGAAAACGCGGAATACTTCGAGATGATCGACAAGTTCATCCGCAATGCCCTGGGCGACGAAGCCGCCAGCAAGTACGACATCATCATTGATGACCCGGTACGGGTAGCCCAAACCATGAAGCAGGGCATCAAGGATGTGGAGACCTTCCGCCGTGCCATGCAGGATGCCTACTACTTCAACTGGATGCTGAAGATCGACCCGGTGTTCCAGTTACCGTTCGAGCCCAACCACAGCAACATGCGGGAGCTGGAATTACACAGGGATCAACCGGCACACCTGATTGCGGCGAATCTGCGCAAGGCGTTCAGCGGTATCGTGGCGGGAAATGTGAAGGAAAGCGGAATTCGGCAGATTCAGGAGAAGGGACCGTTTGAAATTGCCGGAGACCCGACGCTGATCAAACCCCTTGAGGCCATGCTGGAGCAGTTTATTGCCCAAGACCGGATGAAACTGCCGGGATCATCCGCCTACCGGCCCAGTTACCGGATTGTCAGTGGTGCGGCCTGAGCCGCACCACTGCCGGGCAATTACTTGCCGCCAGCCGGCAGGCTTGCGTAGTAAGCCGCCAGGTTAGCGATGTCTTCATCGCTCAGGGCAGCTGCCTGGCCCTGCATGACCGGAGCCTGGCCACCCTGACGCTGACCAGCCTTGTAGGCTTTCAGGGCAGCAACCAGGTACTGCTCTTTCTGGCCTGCCAGGTTCGGGTAGATGGGCACCTGGGAGATACCGTTCTGGCCGTGGCATGCGGCACAAACGCCAGCCTTGGCCTTACCGGCTTCGGCGTCGGCTGCCATGGAAGCGGCAGGCGCAGCAGCACCCAGTGCGAACAGACCAGCAACTGCGAAGTGTTTCAGGTTCATAGAGTTCATCCTCTCATCGTTTTTACGTTTACAATTCAGTTTTTTATCAACCGGACCGTAAGTCAGACTTTCTTTATAGCACAGCCATCCAAGGCCTCAAATGTGATAGGTCAAGGACATTCGTGCGACCATAGTGCTGTTTTACTCTTGTGCTGACTGTAGGACAGTACGAACAAACCGCAAAAATACATTAATTAACAAAATCACTTGCCCACCGGAGATCACACCACATGTCTGTAGAGGTTCAGGAACTCGCCTGCCGCCAGGGCCACATCGGTCTGCTTACCCTGAATGCAGCCCAGACCCTCAACGCCCTGACCGAGGACATGGTCAACCAGGCCCAGGAAACCCTGGATCGCTGGGCCACAGACGACCGCATCTGCATGGTGGTGTTGCAAGGCAGTGGCGAACGGGCCTTCTGTGCCGGCGGTAACATCCGCAACCTTTACCAGGCCCTGAAAGGTGAAGGCGACACCTCGGCTTCGGAACGCTTCTTCACCCGGGAGTACCGGCTTGACTACAGCCTGCACCGTTTTCCGAAGCCGGTGGTGGGCCTGGCCCGGGGCATTGTGATGGGGGGCGGCCTGGGCCTGCTGTCGGCCTGCCGCTACCGGCTGGTCACACCCGATGTCACCCTGGCCATGCCGGAAATCAGCATCGGCCTGTTCCCGGATGTCGGCGCCAGCTGGTTCCTTAACCGACTGCCGGGGCGCCTCGGGCTGTTTATGGGGCTGACCGGGGCCCGCCTGAACGTGGCCGACACCCTGCGGGTGGGGCTGGCAGACCTGGTGATTGATGCGGGCCAGATCGAAACCCTGCTGGCCCGCCTGCAGGATGAGCGCTGGACCGGCGAGGCCGCCGCCGATGACAACCGGCTGTTCCGCCTGCTGAACCAGGTGGAAGCCCTGGATTACCGGAGCCTGGCGCCGGGCCACCTGGAGCGGCACGAACAGACCATCGCCCGGCTGACCGCAGGCACCGAGCTGCCCGCCATCATCGAACAGATACTCGCCGCCGACATTGACGACCCCTGGTGGCAAAGCTGTGCGGAAAACCTGAAGAATGGCTGCCCGGTGACCGCCTGGCTGGTCTGGCACCAGCTGCGCAAGGGTCAGCAGATGTCACTGAAGGATATTTTCCGGATGGAACTGGCCATGGCACTGGAATGCACCCGCCGCCCCGACCTCGCCGAAGGCATCCGGGCATTGCTGGTGGACAAAGATAAAGCGCCGGTGTGGTCGTTCAAATCCGCCGGGGAGGTACCGGAAGAGGTGATCGAAAGGCATTTCGAGCCGGTTTGGGACGACCTGAACGACCCGATGCAGCTGGACTGACACCGGGCCGGGAAATCAGCGGGCCGCGCCCGCCTGCACCAGCAGCATTTCCAGGTCCTGGTTATTGCGGGCCCGGGCAATGTCGAGGGCCGTGGTGCCATCGGTGCGCCGGTAGTGCACATCAGCACCAGCGGCCAGCAGCATCTCGGCGGTCAGCAGGTCGCCGGCTTCCACCACTTTCATCAGCAGGGATTCGCCGTCCTGGCTGACATTGACGTTGGCTCCCGCCGCCAGCAAGGCCCGAACCACCGACAAATGCCCGTTTTCCGCCGCATGGATCACCGGCGTGTAACCGCTGTTGTCTTCGCTGTTCACATCGGCACCGGCCGCCAGCAGCAAGCGGACAATACGCCGGTTACCCTCCGCCGCTGCCAGCATCAGCGGGGTTTTGGAAGAACTTGCCCTTGGGTCTGGGTCCACGCCCTGCGACAGCATATCCAGCACCGCCCGGTCTTCATTGGCCGCAACCGCTGCCAGCAAATCCGCGCCGGTGGCCCCGGTATCGCCTACCTCGCCCGTGCTGCTGCAACCGGCCAGCAACGACAGCACCACCAAAACCACAAAATGAAAGCGACTGCCCGCACCCCTGCTCATCATTCGTACTCTCTTGTTTGATTTTTTCAGCTATTTTGCGGGCCGGGTGGTCATAATTAAATCGAAACGGTCACAACTCCGACACTTGTGCCGACCAGCGGGCCACGATTTGTCTCAGCCGCATTTCACCCTCCCCCTTGCCGGTAACCAGCCCAAGCGCCTGCAACTGCGGCCAGGCCCAACCCTGAAGCACCGCACGGCACCAGAGCCCGGCATCCTCCTGCCCGGCCAGCCAGGCCATCCAGCCAGGCCAGCTGCAGACTTCACGCAGCAGCGGCAAAGTCACTTCAAACCCCCGGTAGCCCTCTGCAAAGCTCCACAAATCCTGCCAGTCGTCCGGCCCGGGCTCTGCCGTGGCAGGCAGGTCTGCGGCAAGCTGCGCCAGCAATTCCTGGGGCATGTCGGCCCAGTGCCGGGGAATCAGCACCTGCCAGTGCCTGGCAAACCGGCGGCGCAGGCGCTGCTCCAGGTCGCAGCCCGCCGGGGATACACCCTTGAACAGTTGCACCGGAAACTCGCCAGTAGAACGCTCCCGGGTCAGCCCGATACGCGCCAGGCGTAATCCACAACCTTGCCAGAACGACTGCAAACCCGCTTCGCCACCAAAACTGGTACCCAGCGAATCCAGCTCCTGGCTCCGGCAAGACTCTTCCGCCGCCGCCACCAGCGCCCGGCCCACGCCCAGCTGCCGGGCCGGCTCTGCCACGGCAATGCGCACCACCCGAAAACACCGCTGCTGCGCCGCCTCCGCAAAGCCACCATGGCTGGCCAGGGACTGCGCCAGCAAATGCCCCCGCAAACGGCGCTGGCCCATGGCCACCTGGGCGGCCAGGTCCTGATCCAGGCCGCCTTCCACACATCCCCAGAGCACACCCACGGTTTTGCCCTGCACCACCGCCCGCCAGCTGCTGGCGGCCGGATCGTCCAGCCACTGCCGCAAGTCCGCCGGCGTGGTGCGGTAATGGGCATCCACCAGCAAGCCGAAGGCCTCGGCAAGTTCCGCCTCGCTGGCCTGTGCCGGATTCCAGGGTTCGACAGACACTGCACCGGGTTTCGGCTTGCTGCTGTCCGGCCCCCGGGCACCCAACAGAAACATCCGGAACAACACCCGCTCCAGGGGATCACCCTGCGCCCAGCGCACCGGCTGGTTCAGCTCCACCGATTGCCAGTGCGGCGCCTCCCGGTCCAGCACCTGCCGGAACCGGATCGCAAAGCCCCGCCCGGTGCCCTCATAGCCATGCACCGTGCTGGCAAACGCCACCCGCGGCCAGCCCAGCAAAACCTCCCGCAGCCAGCTCGCCGGCAAACCGGCGGCCTCATCCACCATCACCACCTCGGCCTCCGGCTTCTGCGCCAGCAACTCCGGCACCGGCAGGAAACGAATCGCCTGCCCGCCCGGCAGCACAAGCTCCGACTCCGACCGGCTCTCAACCCGGTCGCCCATAACCTCCGCCGCATGCCGGAAAAAACTCTGCAGATTGTCCACCGAAGGCGACGTCACCAACACCTGCTGCCGCCCCGCCAGCAACAACTCCGCCGCCGCCATCCCCAACGCCGCCGACTTCCCCCGGCCCCGGTCTGCCGTCACCACCACCGGCCGCCGACGCCGCCCCAACCCGAAACGCACCAGCCGCGCCACCAGCTCCGACTGCTCCGGCGTCGACCCCGGCCTGAAAGCCAACCCGTCACCCCGGACATCCGGCAGCACCGGGCATTCATCAATACCCTGCCGAACCCGGACCACCGCACCGTCAGACGCCACAACCTCCGCCAACCGCGCCAAAAACCGATGCTCCCCCGCCCCATCCAGCCCCGTGCGCGAGTAATCCGGATCCTCAAACCCCGGCCATTCCGCCAGCGGCGGCATCAGCCAGAACAACAACCCACCGGCCCTCAACGTACCCGCCAACCCCGCAAACCCATCCGGCGGATTCCCCTGCCAGCCATCCCAAACCAACACCCCGGTCTCCCGCCCCAGCCAGCGCTTGTACTGCGCTGCCGAGACGCCACGGACACCCGCAACCCCGGCGTCCTCTTCACGACCAACCCACAACGCCTGAGTGAGATCAAAACCACCCAACCGCTCCTGCACCCAGCCCCGGGCCCACTCCTGTTCACCCTCCACCAGAACGAGGCGGCGTTGACCGGTATGGGCCAATTGAGCCGAAAAGGTTTGCCAGTTCTGTGTGATCGAGGAAGGCATAATCTGAAGGCAACTCCGATGGAGCGCTGCGCCGGGGGTGGCCTTCAAAAAATTTGCGGAGCCATGGATGGCGGAGCAGAAGCGCCACATGGGCTCAGCCGAGCTCTTATGAAGCGAAGCTTCATGCGAAAGCTGAGCGACCGCAATCTGTGATTGCGGGCCGGACCCCGTAGGGGTGCCGACAGGAGCGTTTTTTTGAAGGCCACCCCCGGCGCAGTGCGGGCATGAATGACAAAGTCTCAGGCAATTATGCGGCACGGCTACTCCCGCTGCCAGCAGCCAAGTACAATACCCACCATGCCAAACCAGCCCCAAACGCCAGACACCAGCTACCTGCCAGACCACCTAACCGACGAACAGCGGGCCATCATCACCGCCGGCTACGAACACTCGGTGATCACCGCCGTGGCCGGCAGCGGCAAAACCTCCACCCTGGCCTGGCGCATACGCCACCTGCTGCAACAGGGCCACGACCCGGACCGCATGCTGGTACTCATGTTCAACCGCAGCGCCCGCATCGACTTCCAGCGCAAGCTACAAGAGGTGTGCCACCAGTCCGGCCTGGCCCTGCCGGAAATACGCACCTACCACGCCATGGGCCTGCGGCTGTACAAACGCTTCGTGCGGGAAGGCTATCTGCCGGGATTCTCTGAAAAAATCCTCACCGAACAGGAAATCGGCTACCAGGCCTGGCTGCTCACCCGCCGGCTGGCACCGGAAGACCTGGCTGACGAAATCCGCCGCAACAAGAAAGACTATGTGGAAACCGCCACCGGCTTTATCGACCTGGTCAAAACCTGCCTGTCGCCGGCAGAAATCGTATTCGAAGAACTGGGCTACTCGGAAAAACACAAATACCTGATCGACCTGTTCCACAGCTTTGAGCAATGGCGCAAAAGCCAGAGCCGCATCAGCTACGCCGACATGCTGTACGAACCGGTCATGGCTATTCACCAGAACCCGCCATTGCAGCGCCTCGTCGGAAATAAAATGGACCTGATCCTGGTGGACGAATACCAGGACACCAACGAAATCCAGCACCTGCTGCTGCGCTACGTGGCCGGCGACCGCGCCCGGGTGACCGTGGTCGGCGACCCGGACCAGACCATCTACGAATTCCGCGGCGCCAAGCCTGAATTTATCCTGCGCCGGTTCAGCGACGAGTTCGAAAGCCCCCTGGAACAGACCCTGAGCTACACCTTCCGGTACGGCCACCAGGTCGCCTTGCTGGCCAACCACCTGATTTGCCACAACACCGGCCGCAAAGATGTGCTGTGCCACTCCCACTCATCCACTCCGGCTACCGGTGTAAACCTGCACCGGGCAGACAACGACAGCGACCAGATCCTGAAAATTCTGCAGCAACAAAGCCCGGAGCAAACCAGCCAGACCGCCATCCTGTTCCGGGTCTGGAGCCAGAGTGTGCCGATCGAGCTGAAACTGCTGGCCCGGCAGATCCCCTATCGCATCGACAGCGGCAAAGGGGCCCTGTTCAGCCGGGAAGTGCAGGCCATTATCGCCCTGCTGATGGTGGTCAGCGACCGCCTGCACCAGCTGCCCGACAGTGACCGGCTGGACCTGGCCCGGCAACTGCTGCGCTTTCCCCACGTCGGCCTGAAAGAGCCGGAACTGGAAAACCTGGCGCAGTTCCTCGCCGGCTTCGACAGCGACTGGCACGAACGCCTGCTGGCCATGGACTTCAACGCCCTGGCCCCCATGGCCGCCCGCAAGCTGAAAAAACTGGGCGAAGTATTGATGCAGCTGCGCAACTACAAGAGCCCCGTGGCCGGACTGATCAGCGTCTACGCCGACCATACCGATCTGTATGAAGGCATTCGCAGCCTCGCCCTGACCCACGACAGCGCCGAAGAGCGCATCGACACCATTCAGGGCTTCCGCGACTACCTGAAAAGCCTGGATGTCGACGCCGCCGGTGCGCTGGACCACCTCAAGGCCCTGAAACAGCAGGCCGGCGAGCAGCGGGAACAGGGCGTGCTGTTATCCACCATCCACCGCACCAAGGGCCTGGAGTGGCCGGTGGTCATCATTCCCGGCTTGCAGGAAAAGTACCTGCCCTACAGCCCCCGCCCGCAGGACGATGCCCGGGCCCTGCTGGAGAGTGAACGGCGGCTGCTCTACGTGGGCATGACCCGTTGCCGGGAGCAGCTGCACCTGATTACCCGCCCCGACAGCAGCCACCCGCACCTGGAGGGTGATCAGGGCCCCAGCCGCTTCGTGGCAGAATTCTGCTTCCCCCTGGCCCGGGAGCTGGGGCAGGTTCTGGACGCAGGTAACCCCGCCTCCGACCAGCCCATAACGCTCCGGCACCCCCTCACTCCGGTCAGCCTGCGCTATGCCGAAAGGGCCAAAATCACCCTGGATGGCCAGGCGCCAGCCAGCACCCCGGACACCTCACAACCCGTATGGCACCAGCCCCGGCTCATTCACGCCATCTTTGGCGCCGGCCGCGTAACCGGGGAAGACGAAAGCTCATTCGAGGTGCGCTTTGATAATGGCGACACCCTGAATTTCAGCAAGAAAAGCGCCCACCTGTACTTCACCCCGGTAACAGACTGATCCATAAGTGGAATCCCCTGCGTACAAATCCTGACCCCGGTAAAGGTGTAATTTTTTGTATTTTTTGGCTTACTAGCCTAGATTCCAGATAAGGCTTTGTATCTAGGGGTTTGTCTGCGTTCCTGATGAGAGAGCGGGAACATAAAAATGAAACAGGAGGTTCTGCATGAACATCGTGCGCCCGGTCGCTTTGGCCGTATTAGCTTCATCCCTGTCTGCGCCAGCCCTGGCCGCCGACAAGCAATCCATTTACCTGAACCCGTTCGCCGGTTACCAGCTGTTTGACGACAAGCGTGACCTGAGCGAAACCGACACCTACGGCGTTGGTATTGAATATCGGTTCAAACCCCACTGGGCGGTAGAAGCGGTTTACTCACGCGCTGATGCAGACCGCAAGTACGTAAACGGCGATTCCGAGTTCGAAGAACTGCGCCTGGACGGGCTGTATTACTTCCGCGGCCAGGATTCTGCCTGGAACCCGTACCTGGCCTTCGGTGCCGGCTATGCTGATTTCGGTGACGGCCCGGTATTTACCGCTGGCACCAACCATGACGAAACCCGTGTAAACGTGGGCGCCGGTGTGCGTTACAATATCAGCGACATGATTTCCCTGCGCGGTGACCTGCGCGAGTTCCACGGCATTGACGAAAGCACCTTCGACACCATGGTGTCTCTGGGCCTGAGCCTGGCCTTCCACCGCACCACCACCGAGCCCAAGCCGGCGGATGCGGACAACGACGGTGTGCCCGATTCCCGTGACCAGTGCGCCAACACCCCGGTCGGTGCCCAGGTAGACAGCCGCGGCTGTGAACTGGATGCTGACAACGATGGCGTTGCCGACAGCAAGGACCAGTGCCCGAACACCCCGGCTGGCGCTGAAGTAAACAGCCGTGGCTGTGAGCTGGACAGCGACAACGATGGCGTGGTGAACAGCAAGGACCAGTGCCCGAACACTGCCGCCGGTGCTGAAGTGGATGAAACCGGTTGCGAAGGTGTCACCGAGACCATCGAAACCATCGAGCTGCGGGTTCAGTTCCCCACCAACAGCTCCGTGATTGACGCCACCTACGACGCCGAAATCCGCAAGGCGGCGGACTTCATGGAAGAGTACCCGGACACCACCGTTGAGATTGCCGGTCACTCCGACAGCATTGGTGATGCCGAATACAACCGCTTCCTGTCCCAGCGCCGTGCCGAAGCCGTGGCTGATCGCCTGACTTCCGTACTGGGTGTGGATCCGGACCGTGTAACTGCAGTTGGTTACGGTGAAGTCGAGCCGATTGCCAGCAACGACACTGCAGCTGGCCGTGCCCAGAACCGCCGTGTAGAAGCCCGCATCCAGGTTCGTCGCTAAGACCAACCGGACGGGTAGTGAATAAGTAAGGCGCCTTCGGGCGCCTTACTTGTTTCAACCGCAGTCATTCCACCCGAACCGCATCCACCAGCAGGTTTCTGGGCGTCAGTTCCCGTGCACAGAAACGGCCCAGGCGCACCCTGTAGCCCTGCTCCTCCAGAAACACCGCGTAATCCAGCACCATCCAGAGCTCCAGTGGCCGGCGGAACAGATGCCGCAGTAACTCGTGGCGCTGAACCTGCAACGCCCGCTGTTCACCCCGCGTCAACCAGTGCTGCCAGTCCAGGTTATCCGGCAAGTCCAGCTGTTTCTTGCCCGCAGCCCAGCGGCAGAAGCCTTCGAAGTCACCGTTATTCAGGGACGGCGGATGGGAAGGCACCGGCAGATAGCTGTCTGCTGCCCGCAGATGGCGCTGAAGGGCATCAAAGCCCAGCCGCCATGCCGTTACTCGGGCCGTCTGCTCCCGCACCCTTGCGGGCGCTGTGACCGTTTCCTGCACGGCCAGGCGCAGGGTGTTACGGCCTGGCCTCAGGGCGGGTGCGTGGTTTCGGCTGCCTTGTGCCAGGGGTTGATACGGCTCCTGGGCCGTCAGGTGATAACAGCACGGCGAAAAACTCAGCCTCGGCGTACCGGCCGCCGCGCCGCGCTTCAGCAGTTGCCGGTGCAGGTCGCCACAGGCATGCAGCGCCACGCCATGCACTCCCGCAGGCCAGTTCAGGGAATCCGCCATCACATCCTGGTGGTGCAACTGCACCGGATCGCCGTAATGCCGGGCCAGCCGGTTGCCGTCCTGAACCAGTTCATCATTCCACTCGAAGCCCCGCACGCGCGCCGCCCCCCGGGCCGCCAGCGTTCGTGCCAGGTGGCCTTTGCCACAGCACCAATCCAGCACAGGCTGTTGCAGCGGCAGCACCGCGGCGGCAAAGGCACCGGCCTGCAAACGCTTGCGACCGGGCATATCCACGGCCTGCAGCTCCGGCAGTGCCGACCGGGCCCCGCTGTCGGGAGGTGACAGTTCCGGCAGCTCTACCAGGGCGTCATAGTCAGCAAGGCCCGGCACAAACCGGGCAGCTTCGACGGCAAACGCCGCCAGGTTTTCTTCAAAGGCTTCGCAGGCGTCCAGCGTCAGCGTGTCCAGCCAGTGTGCAAGCTCCGGATAACGTTCGCACCAGGCCGGTTCCGGCTCCATAAACGGTGCCGGTTGCCACAACTCCTGGTGCCGGACCAGCCAGTCATTCACCTGCTGCCAGTGGCTGTAAAAAGATCTCGCTGGCTGGTGTAAACTCGCCGCCGGAGGTAACGTCATGAAACTGGCCTTTGTACTGGTTGAACCAAAAGTTCCGGAAAACGTAGGCGCGGCTGCCCGGGCCCTGTGCACCATGGGGTTTGCCGAGCTGTGGCTGGTCAATTCCGACCTGCACACACGGCCTGAAGCCCACTGGCTGGCTCACGGCAGCGATCACATCCTGGATAACGCGCGCATTTTCCCTGATCTGGCAGCGGTTAGAAACTCCGCGGATTTGCTGATGGGCACCTCGGCCAAGCCCCGCCATAACCGGCAGGACTGGCACCCGCCGGCGCAGCTGAAATCGGTACTGGCCAACAAGGGCGCGGCAGTGGCTACCGCGGCCCTGGTGTTCGGGCGGGAAGACCGAGGCCTGTCGAACGACGAACTGGCCCTGTGTGACCTGCTGACCGGCTTCCCCATGGCGGTCAGTTATCCATCACTGAACCTTGCCCAGTCGGTGATGCTCTACGCCTGGGAACTATCGGGGCTCGCCGGTGCCGGCACCGACGGCCCTGCCGAAGAAACGGAAGCCGCCGGTCTTGGCGCCCTGCGTACCCGGCTGGAAACCCTGTTGCCGAAACTGGATGCCCCAGCCGATGAAAAGCTGTCGCAATGGGTGTTCGAGCGCCTGCCCCTGCTGTCGGAGCGGGATATCGGCTTTGTGCATACCCTGTGCGGCAACATCGAGCGCAAGCTCTGAGCTATTCTGAAAACCGCCCGGGCCGGAAGGCGTCCAGTTGCACCGCCGGCTCCTCGCCATCAATTACCTGGGCAATCACCGCCGCGCTGCCTGCCGACAGGGTCCAGCCGAAGGTACCGTGCCCGGTATTCAGGAACAGGTTGTCCCTGGGGCCCCGCCCGATAATGGCGGGGCCGTCCGGCGTCATCGGCCGGAACCCGGTCCAGGTTTCGGCGTCATCCAGGTTCGCGCACCCCGGAAAGCGCGACTGCACGGATTTTTTAATGGTGGCAATGCGGACCCCGGGGATATCCCGGTTGAAGTCCGCCAGCTCCACAAACCCGGTGGCCCGCAAGCGGTTGCCCAGCCGGGTGGAAACCACCTTGAAGTTGTCATCGTGAATGGTGCTCACCGGCGCCCGGCCGGGCTCGCTGAGTGGCACGGTAATGCTGTAGCCCTTGACCGGGTATATCGGCAGTTTCAGCCCTAACGGCCGCACCAGCTCCGGCGACCAGCAGCCAGCAGACACCACGAAGGCATCCCCCTCGACAATCTCGGTACGGCCATCAGCCCGACGGATCTGCACGCCATTCACCCGCTGCTGGTCCGCCAGCAGATGTTCCACTGACACTTCATAGCGGAATTCGGCCCCCAGCTCCTGGCAGACCCGTGCCAGTTCCCGGCTGAACAGGTGGCAGTCACCGGTGCCGTCGGTGTCGTAGCGAATGGCACCGTACAGGGGGCCGCCACCGGTCATGCCCGGCTCAACCTGCCGCACCTGCTCCGGGGTCAGCAGGCTTGAGGCAATGCCCATGCCGGCCAGCAATTCATGCAACTTGCGGTAGTCTTCCATGGCGCCTGGCGTACTGGCCAGGTGCAGCAGGCCCTGGTGGGCACCGTCGAAGGCCAGCTTGTGTTCATGTTCCAGTGCCAGGAAACGTTCCCGGCTGTAGATACCAAGGCGCAACATGGCCCGCTTGTTCAGCCCGAATAACCCCGGCGACCAGGCGTAGCGCAGGGTGGCAAACATGAACCGCAAGGCCTCCAGCGACGGCGGCAGGCCCAGTTTCAGCGGGCCGTCCTGTTGCAACAGCCATGGCAGGGACTTGAACACCATGGAGGGGTCCGCCCAGGGATACACCACCCCGTAGGAGCGCTGGGCCGCATTGCCCTTGCTGGTTTCGTTACCCGCCACCGGGTGCCGTTCCAGTACCGTTACCCTGTGGCCCCGCCGTATCAGCTCCCGGGCAGTGGTTACACCCACCACACCGCCGCCTATCACCACAATGTGCATGACTTGCCTCCGTTAATTCACGCCATTCTCGGCCAGCAACTGCCGATACTCCTCCAGCACCTCCGGATGTTCCGCCGGATACTCCGGTGCCAGCTGCTTTAACACTTCCGCCACCAGTGCCGCCACGATAGCACGGGCAACCGGCTTGCTGTCGCCGGGCACAACAAACCAGGGTACATCGTCGGTATGGGTTGCCGCCAGCGCCTGCTCGGCATACTTCTGGTAAGTGGCCCGCTGTTTCCAGCCTTCAACATCGGAATGATCGAATTTCCAGCGTTTCCGGGGTTTGTCCAGGCGCTTCAGCAACCGCCGTTTGTGCTCATCTTCCGACAGGTTAAGCCAGATTTTCACAATACAGGTGCCTTCAGACACCAGGTGCCGTTCGAAGTCACAGACCGCCTGGTACCGGGCCGGCCAGTTGTAGGTGTCTTCGTCCCGCACCGGCCACACCCGTTCGCCAATCACCGCTTCATGGTGGCTGCGGTTGAAGGCCACCATCTGGCCGTAGGCAGGCAAGTAAGGCGTCACCCGCCACAGAAAATCATGGGCGGCCTCGGCCCCGGTCGGCCGGCTGAACGACCAGGCATGGAAGCCAGCAGGGTCTGCATAGGTAGCGAGTGTGCGGATCAGGCTGTCCTTGCCACTGGTATCCGGGCCATGGACCACCAGCAACAGCGCCTGTTTGCGGTTGGCCCAGAGCCTGCGCTGGTATTCCCCGATGTCTTCCAGGCTGGCCTCAAGCGATGGCACACCGGCGCTGTCATCCAGCTCTGTGGGGTAATGCCCCAGCCCCGGTTGTTTCGGGTTCAGAAACCAGGAACGGGCAAAGGCCGTGTACTTCATCAAGGAAACTCCCTAGGCCTGCCGGGCAGGTCAAGCTGTATGCAAACTGTTAAACTCAGGGTATCAACTTTCAGGATAGCAGGCAGCCCTGTGCTGCGATGGAGCCAGAACCCCGGATATGAGCAAAAAACGTCGCGAGATTCCCGTTTTCGATCACCCGATCATTGAGACCCACTGCCACCTGGACTATCTGAAAGACCAGCCCCTGGCGGATATTCTCGAGCACAGCCGGAACGTCAACATCGAAAAGGTCATCACCATCGCGGTGTCGCCGGACAACCTGGCGGCAGTGCGGGAACTGAGCCAGGCTGCCGACTGGGTGTACGGCACCCAGGGTATCCACCCCCATGAAGCCGAGAGCTACACCGATGCGGTGGAAGCCGAAATCCGCCAGCACGCGGGCGACAGCAAGGTCGTCGCCATTGGCGAGATCGGCCTGGATTATTACTACGACAACGCCGACCGCGAAGTGCAGCGGGAAGTGTTCCGCCGCCAGCTGCAAATTGCCTGCGACACCAATCGCCCGGTGGTGATTCACAGCCGGGATGCCGATGACGACACCATCGCCATCCTCAAGGAATTCGAAAACACCCTGGAACGGCGCGGCGTCATTCACAGCTTTACCTCCGGCCCTGGCCTGGCGCAATACGCCCTGGACCAGGGCTGGTGTCTGGGCTTTAACGGCATCACCACCTTCAACAAGGCGGAGAACGTGCGGGACATCGTGCGCATGACACCCATCGAGCAGATTCTGCTGGAAACCGATGCCCCGTTCCTGACGCCGGTGCCCTACCGCGGGCGGGAGAACGCGCCCTTCTACCTGCCGTTCGTGGCGGAAAAAATCGCCGAGGTTAAAGAACTACCGCTCGGGCAGGTTGTGAGCCAGACTTATCAAAACAGTCTCAGGGTGTTTTTCCCGCAACCATGATCTCATCCGTTTTTCAGGTACTCGGCGGGCTGGCGTTGTTCATGCTGGCCATGGAAATGATGACCAACGGCCTGAAAAACGCCGCCGGCCATTCCCTGCGCCACCTGCTCGGCCACTGGACGCGCACCCCGATGCGAGGGCTGATGGCCGGCTTTGTGATTACCGGTATTGTGCAGCACTCCGGCGCGGTCACCGTGGCCACCATCGGCTTTGTTAACGCCGGCTTGCTGTCCCTGAAACACTCCCTGGGGGTGATCTTCGGCTCCAACATCGGCACCACCATGACCGGTTGGCTGGTGAGCCTGGTGGGCTTCGGTTTCAAAATCGAAGCCCTTGCACTGCCCCTGCTGGCGGCGGGCGTGGGATTCCGCACCATCAGCCGCACGCCCCGAAACCAGTTTCTGGGAGAGGCCCTGGCCGGCTTTGCGCTGTTTTTCCTGGGCCTGTCGATTCTGAAAACCGCACTGGAATCCGCCGCCGGCGGCCTTACCAGCGGCGACATCATCAGCCCGGACTACGGCCTGCCGGCGTTCTTCATGATTGGCCTGATCGCCACCGTTCTGACCCAGTCCTCCAGTGCCTCGCTGGCCATTGTGCTGACTGCAGCTGCCGGTGGACTGATCCCGCTCGATAATGCCGCAGCAGCCGTGGTGGGTGCCAACCTGGGGTCTACCTCCACCGCTGCGCTGTCGGCCCTGAAAGCCACCGCCAACGCCCGGCGTCTGGCCATCGGCCATATTCTGTTCAACGTGGTGACCGGCATCATCGCCCTGCTGATCCTGCCGGTGATGCTCTGGATGGTCGCCACACTGACCGACCTGCTGGACCTGGAAGCCAACCCGGCAGTGTCGCTGGCCCTGTTCCACACCCTGTTCAACGTGTTGGGCGCCGCGGTAATGCTGCCGTTTATCACACCCTTTGCCCGTTTTCTGGGCCGGCTGTTCCGCAGCAAGGAAGAAGACAATGCCGAACCCCGGCACCTGGATGACACCCTGATCACCACCCCGGAACTGGCGATCGGTGCCGTGGACCAGGAGATGAAACGGCTGATCGGCCATACCCGGGGCCTGCTGAGGGTATGCCTGGACCGGGAAGGCCTGAATGTCGCCCAGATCCGCCCGAAAATGGAGGCCATCAAGTCCCTGAACAGCGCCATTACCGACTATATCGGGCGGTTGCGGGCGGAGAAAATGCAGGTCTCCATTGTCGATGCCCTGACGATCAGCGTTCGCACCTGTCGCTACCTGGCCGAAGCCACCGACCTGGCAGACCGGTTGCTGACCCTCAGGGAACTGGCAGACCGCACCGAATTTGCCGGTTCCAAACAGGCCTACAGCGACTATCTGGACACCCTGCGGGCACTGGTGGCGTCGGAAGAACCGGCTCCGGAATTGCTGGCGAAAACCGAACAGGTTTATCACAGCCTGAAGAACGACACCCTGCAGAAAATTGTCTGGCAGCGGCTGGCCACCACCCTCGGGGACCGGATGCTGGATACCCTCAGCTCGGTACGCCGGCTGAGCGACCAGTGGGCCAAGTCACTCTACTGGCGCGCCGGCACCGATATCCTGAACGGCTACCACCATCAGGAGCCGGTGCCGGAGAACCCGCAATAACCGTTACGGCCCGTGTTCTTGGCCTGGTACATGGCCTGGTCGGCCTGGCGCAGCAGCTGGTCGCCGTCGAGCTCCGCAGGCTGGGGATACAGGGTGTAGCCGACACTGGCAGAGACTTCCACCATGTGGTCAGCCACCCAGACCGGCTCGGCAACCGCCGTCAGCAGCCTGTCCATCAGGTTTTCAATAGCATCCACATCGGCCACGTTCACTACGATGGCCGCAAACTCGTCGCCACCCAGCCGTGCCAGGGTATCTTCTTCCCGCAGCACCGTGCGCAGTCGCCGGGCCACTGAAACGACGGCGGTGCATGAAAGGCTCCGAATAACACAATGTGTCGGATAGTAATACAGGTGCCCTGCAGCCGCCTACCCGCAAGGGCCATCGGACCCAACCAGAACCCTGTTATTCAGCTTAGCCGAAAGACAGGAACACGCCCATCAACACCGGAGACAGAAACGACAGCAGGAAACCGGAGGCAATGGCCACCGGCACACAGGCCAGGCCGCCACTGCTGCGGATAACCGGCAAAGTAAAGTCCATCGCGGTGGCGCCGCCGTAACCGATGGCCATGGCCGGGCGAGCGGTGATCACCAGCGGAATCAGCGCCAGGGCAATGATTTCCCGCAGCACGTCGTTCAGAAACGCCACGCCACCCCAGGCCGGACCCAGGGCATCGCCAATGACAATGCCGGACAGGGAATACCAGCCGAAACCCGACGCCAGCGCCAGGGCCTGGTGCCAGGGCACCTGCAATACCGGAATCAACGCCAGGCCTGCCACCAGGGAGCTTGCCACCAGCGCCAGGGCAATGCCCAGCCCCTGACGGTTCATCAGCAACTTGCGCAGGGACAAGCCGGCATTGCGCAATTGCAGCCCGATCAGGAACAACAACAGCATCAACGCTCCTGTGGCCACATCGTCCACCAGCGGCAATTGCGGAAACAGGAAATAACCCAGCAAGGCACCCACAAGCACCGCCAGCAACGGTTTCAACCCCGCGAGGAACAGGCGCCGGTAACCGGGCCGGCCTTCCCCCGCCTGCTCTCCGATATCCAGGGGTGCCCAGCGGTGGAACAGCCACAACCCCACCATGTTCGCCACCAGTAACACCAGCACCAGCGCGCTGACCTGTCCCGCCATGGTGCCCAGTTGCCCCAGCAGCCCTTCCATCTGCCCGAGGCTCAGGCCCAGAAGGGCCAGAATGAAATACACCAGCCCTTCCACGGTGTAGTGGATCACCGTCATCAACCGGCGATTGGACAGGGCAAAGGCAAAACCCAGAAATAATGGGGCAAGAATCAGCAAAGCGCCGGTGAGCATGGCAACCTCGGAAAAGAACGGCTAAGGGAAAGGATCAGTGCAGGCTGGCGCCCGAACGATCCTGCACCAGTACCCAGGGCGCAATGACCACGGCCCAGAGTTCCGCGTTGCGGTCATACCAGCCGCGCGCCAGGTCCGGTGCCACTTCACCCACCTGCCCGGAGGTCATCCACTGTTCGAACTGCGCCTTGTTGTCGGCGGTCAGTTCTGCGGCCACATCCAGCAAGTCCAGCTCCGGTGCAACCCGCACAACTTGCCCGCGGGCGTAGTAGGTTTGCAGCTCGTGCCAGTGGATTCGGGAGGTTTCGAGGTTGAGTTTGGCTTTGATGTCGTCGCGTGGGGAGTCAGCCATGGCACCTTGTCTTCATTCAGGGATTAAGAAAAGGCCGCCAGCTTACCTGAAAATGCGGGGCAGGACACGGGGCCAGCCGGGCTGGCCCCGCAGGATGGCATCAGGCGGTGCGAAGCATCTCCCGCACCACATAGTGCAGGATACCGCCATGCTGGAAGTACACCGCCTCATTCGCGGTGTCGATCCGCGATTTGAGTTCACAGCTCTCGGTGGAGCCGTCCTTGTACTTCACCGTCATCTTCAGGGTCTGGCCCGGCTTGATTTCGCCGGACAGGCCTTCGATGCTGATGGTTTCCTCACCGGTGAGTTTCAGGCTCTTGCGGTCCACGCCCTCCGGGAACTGCAGGGGCATCACGCCCATGCCGATCAGGTTGGAGCGGTGGATCCGCTCGTAGCTTTCCGCCACCACGGCCTTGACGCCAAGCAGGCGGGTACCTTTCGCCGCCCAGTCACGGCTCGAGCCGGTGCCGTATTCCTTGCCGGCAATCACCACAAGCGGGGTGCCGCTTTCCTGGTACTTCATGGCGGCATCGTAGATGGCCATCTGTTCGCCGGTGGGCACGAATCTGGTGAAGCCACCTTCCACGCCGTCGAGCATCTCGTTGCGGATGCGCACGTTGGCAAAGGTGCCGCGCATCATCACCTCGTGGTTGCCCCGGCGGGAGCCGTAGGAGTTGAAGTCTTTCGGCTCTACACCGTGTTCCTGCAGGTATTTACCGGCAGGAGTGTCCGGCTTGAAGGAACCGGCCGGGGAGATGTGGTCTGTGGTCACCGAATCCCCCAGCAGGGCCAGGATGTTGGCATCCTTGATGTTCTCGATGGGCTCGGGCTGCTCGCCCATGCCTTCGAAGAAGGGCGGATGCTGGATGTAGGTGGATTTGTCGCTCCACTCGTACACCTTGCTCTCCGGCACCTTGATGGACTTCCAGATGTCGTCACCTTCGAACACCTCGCCGTATTCCTTGCGGAACATGTCGGTTTTGACCTTCTCGACCGCTTCGGCAATTTCCGCCTGGCTGGGCCAGAGGTCGTTCAGGTACACCGGGTTGCCGTCTTTGTCGGTGCCCAGCGGGTCTTTGGTCAGATCCAGCCTTACGTTGCCCGCCAGGGCATAGGCCACCACCAGGGGCGGCGAAGCCAGCCAGTTGGTTTTCACCAGCGGATGCACCCGGCCTTCAAAGTTGCGGTTGCCGGACAGCACCGAGGCTACGGTAATGTCGCCATCGGTAATGGCCTTTTCCACGGCATCCGGCAATGGGCCGGAGTTACCGATGCAGGTGGTGCAGCCGTAACCCACCAGGTTGAAACCGAGCTTGTCCAGGTCGTCCTGCAAGCCGGCCACTTTCAGGTAGTCGGTGACCACCTTTGAGCCCGGCGCCAGAGAAGTTTTCACCCAGGGCTTGGTGCTCAGGCCCTTCTCCACCGCCTTCCGGGCGATCAGGCCGGCGGCCATCATCACGCTCGGGTTGGAGGTATTGGTGCAGGAGGTAATGGCAGCAATCACCACGGCACCCGGGTCCAGCCGGCACTTTTCGCCGTTCATTTCCAGCGGCTGACTGGCCGGGTGTTCGTAGCTGTTATCCACCCCCACTGCAGTCTGGCCGCCTTCTGATTCCAGCTTGCCTTCCTGGGTTTTCGCCGGGCCTTCAGCAGTTTCCATCAGCAACTCGAAGGAAGCCTTCATGTTCTTCAGGGCTACCCGGTCCTGGGGCCGCTTCGGGCCGGCCAGGCTGGCCTCGACATCGCCCATGTCCAGTTCCAGGGTGTCGGTGTACGCCGGCTCATGGCCTGGTTCTCGCCACAGGCCCTGGGCCCTGGCGTAGTTCTCGACCAGTTCCAGCAGTTCCTCATCGCGGCCGGTCAGGCGCATGTAGGTGATGGTCTGGTCATCCACCGGGAAGAAGCCGCAGGTAGCACCATATTCCGGCGCCATATTGGCGATGGTGGCCCGGTCGGCTACCGGCATGTCTTTAAGGCCGTCGCCATAGAATTCCACGAACTTGCCCACCACGCCTTTCTTGCGCAGCATTTCCACCACGGTCAGCACCAGGTCGGTGGCGGTAATGCCTTCACGCAGCTTGCCGGTGATCTTGAAACCGATCACCTCCGGAATCAGCATGGAGACCGGCTGGCCGAGCATGGCGGCTTCCGCTTCGATGCCGCCCACACCCCAGCCGAGTATGCCCAGGCCGTTGATCATGGTGGTGTGGGAATCGGTGCCCACCAGCGTGTCCGGGTAGGCGATGGTTTTACCGTCCACCTCCTTCTGCCACACCGTTTTGCCCAGATATTCCAGATTCACCTGGTGGCAGATGCCAGTCCCCGGTGGCACCACCCGGAAGTTGTCAAAGGCCTGCTGGCCCCAACGCAGGAATTCGTAGCGTTCCTGGTTGCGCTCCATCTCGATGGCAACGTTGTCTTTGAAGGCAGACGGATTGCCGTACTTGTCCACCATCACCGAGTGGTCGATGACCAGGTCCACCGGCGACAGCGGGTTGATCAGGGCCGGGTCTTTACCCGCCTGCTTCACCGCCTCGCGCATGGCGGCCAGGTCCACCACCCCGGGCACCCCGGTGAAGTCCTGCATCAGCACCCGGGCCGGGCGGAACTGGATTTCCGTGTCGGAGCCCCGGTCTTTCAGCCACTGCACCATGGCATCGATGTGGGAACGGTCGACCGTGGTGTCGTCTTCGTTGCGCAGCAGGTTCTCCATCAGCACTTTCAGGGAGAACGGCAGGCGGTTGAGATCGCCCAGGGTGTCTGCTGCCTTGGGCAGGCTATAGTAGTGGTACGTCTTGCCACCCGCGCTCAGGGTGGAGAGGGTATTCAGGCTGTCTTTGCTTGGTGATGTGTTCGACATACGTTGCCTCCTCGTGGAGTTTGTCTGGTAACACTCTATCCACTAACTATTGCACCGATAAGTGAGACTTCAACCGGCGACGATGAATGTTCGACATTTCCTTGGTGAATAGTCACTTGCGTTGTTGCGCGCGGCAACCGAGTTGTCGTTCAGCTCTATACTGGTCACCGACGCCCAACACCGGATTCTCTATGCCAACCCGGCCTTCTGCGCAACAACCGGGTATAGCCCGGACGAGCTGCGGGGCACCGGAATCCCGCAGTGTGAACACAATGGCTGCGACCCCCTGCCAGTTCTGTCATCATTAGCGCCTGTTTTCTGACGGACCAGGATCCTCTCCGTGAAGCACGATTGTCATTACCACCCGGGCGAGCCTGCCAAGTGGCATTGCGGTGAATGCCAAATGCATTATTGCACCCGCTGTATGCCCGATGCCGACACCCGGCAGCGCCGGGCCCTTTGCCCCCGCTGCAGCAAGGCCATGCGTTATCTGGGCGCCGCCACCGAAGTGGTCCCTTTCTGGCAACGGGTAGGCGCGTTTTTCCGCTACCCGTTCCATACCGATCCGCTGATCGTCATCGCCATCTGCACCCTGGTGCCCCTGATTGCACCACCCAACCTGTTCGGCGTGCTGATCTGGATTGTGCTGGCACTGGCGCTGTTCAAGTACACCTACGCGGTGATCAACCACACCGCCGAAGGCCACCTCAAACCGCCACCCGTGGCCGTCGCCTTTACCGGCAGCGGGTTCAACATCGTGATTCTGCAGCTACTGGTGTTTGTGCTGATGGGCGGCCTGGTGGGCGCCGCCGCCATGATCGGCGGGCCGATCCTGATGATGCTGGCACTGGCCTTTGCCGTACTGGCCCTGCCCGCCAGCATCATGGTGCTGGCCATGGAGCAGTCGGTGGGTGCCGCAGTAAACCCCATGAACCTGGCGGTGCTGATCTCCCGAATCGGCACCCCCTACTTCCTGCTGTATGGCTACCTGATTCTGCTGACCCTGGCCTCCGGCGCAGCCCAGGACTTTGCCGTTAACCACTTCCCCATGTGGGTAGCGCAACCACTGGCCGGTTTCCTGAACAGTACCTTCACCCTGATCCTGTTTCACATGCTTGGCTACCTGCTGTTTCAGTACCAGGAGGAGCTGGGCTTTACCTCGGACCTGCAGGATGGGGAAGGTATAACCGAAAACCACCAGCGGGATCGCAGCAGCCGGTTTGATGCCGACCTGGACATGAACCTGAAAGACGGCAACTACGACCGGGTACACAGCATGCTGCTGGAAGCCCTGAAGAATGACCGGGATAACCCGGTGCGCATTGGCCAGCTATACCAGCTGCTGACCGCCCGGAACGATACCCGGGAGCTGTACCGGTTCCACCCCAGAATCATGGCCTGGCTGGCCGCGCGACAGGATGGTGACGGGCTGAACCGGCTGGTAGAAACCCTGCAAACGCTGGAGCCCGGCTTCAAGCTCGAAGACCCGGAACTGGCAGTAACCTGTGCCACCACCCTGTATCACCGGGGCCACCCGAAAACGGCTATCCGCCTGCTGCAGGACTTCCACAAACGCTTCCCGAACAGTGACCAGCTGGCACCCGCCTACCTGATTGTGGCCCAGGCCCTGGCCAATGGCCTTCAGCAATGGGAGAAGGCCAGCGCCTTCCTGGCGTTTATCCAGAAGCGATGCGCCGGCCATCCGGTGCACCAGGATATTGAGGTGTGGCTGGAACAGGCCCGCAACCGGCAGCCTTTGAAAGGGCCGAAGGCGAGCTTTCAGGTGCCGGACTAGCCCCTTAACAACTGCCGGTAATGCCGGGCCTTGGGTTCCATCTGCAGCTTTTCAAACTCGGCCAGCAGTAACCGGCAGGCTTCCTGCACCATATCCGGCTCAGCCTTCAGGCGCATGCGTTCGAAGGCCTTTTCAGCGGCTTTCAGGTCGTGGTTTTTCAGGCTGGTGAACAGCACCCGGTTATGGTCTTCCACCGCCAGCGGGTGATGGGCTTCGCCCTTGCTGAGGTACTCGTTCCAGACTTCCAGCATCTGTTCTGGCTGCCGCCGGTTCATGGCATCGGCCATCAGGGTTCGGGCCAGGTCCCGGTATTCCGGCAGGTCCGGGCGCAACTTGGCCAGCTGGTACAGGTGCTCCAGCAATACCGTTCTGTCGGGATAGTTTTCCCTTAAAGCCTCGAACTGGCGCCGGGCCAGGTCGAATTCCATGCGGCCAACACTGGCCATGGCCTGGGCATACCCTCGGGTAAACTGCTCGTCTTGCTGCTCCGGTTCCGGCTCGAAGAACTCTTCTTTTACCTGCAACCAGCTCTTGCCCAACAGCCAGACCAGGGCAGCCCCCGCCAGCAGGCCGCCGGCGTGGGCCATGTAGGCAATACCGGTGGCCCCGGCAAACCAGTAATCGTAGATCTCCTTTCCCAGCCACACCGGCAGCATGGCAATGGCGGGCGCCCGGAAATAGTTGAAGTACACACCCAGGAAGTAGAAAAACCGGATTTTCTGCAGGCCATAGATGGCCACATACATACCCATCAGCCCGGATATGGAACCGGATGCGCCCACCAGCGGGATCTGGCTGCCCATGGAAAACCCGGTGAATACCAACCCGGACAGGGCGCCGCACACCAGGTAGGCCACCAGGAATTTGCCCGGGCCCAGCGCCCGCTCCACGGTAAACCCGAGCAGGAACAGAAACAGCAGGTTGCCGATGATGTGGCCCCAGCCCCCGTGCAGGAACTGGTAGGTGATCAGGGTATACAGCGACAAGTCAGACGGCACCAGCCCCAACTGGAAGGCGCTCATGCGGCTGATCCACTGCTCCTCAATGGCACCGCGCTGCTCGGACCACTGGTTGCGCTCGGCCACCGACCAGATCAGGTCCCGGTTGTCTTGCAGGTACTGGTAATAATCCCGGTCAAACAGCAGGGTAACCGCCTGCCAGCCTTGTTCATCCTGCTCCCTCAGGGCCTGGAATTCCTGAAGCTCCAGCACACTTTGCTGGTCGCCTTCGAAGCGGATTTCCCGCTGCAGGTAGTCTTCGTAGGCGGGGGCTTCCAGTGCCAGCAGGTTGCCATCGAGGTACTGCTCGATGGCTGCGTCCAGCTTGCGGTCGTCTGCTCCCTGATAGAACAGGAACACCATGATGCAGGCCATCATCAGGCCCAGGGTTACCCAGGGTGGGCGTTTCCAGTTGATGGCGTTCTCGGCGGGGATAATCAGCATGGGCGGTCACAATTCATCATAATCTGTCCCTGAAAAGCTGTTTTTTACCACAGCGGGGCCTTCTTTTCGCGGTGTAATGTCATCACCAGGTCACACAAATGCCATTCAATCGGTGACCAACAACCCCGTCAGGGGCTATCGACCATTAACCAATTGTTGTTATTGCTCTATAACTGAATAGTGAAACGGCAATAACAAGAAGAACCTGACACTGGACTCAAGGATACTGCACATGACCGTACTCGTTCTGGACAACCCCGAAATGCTCGCCCGGGCCGCCCTGCTCTCCGGTGTAATGGCAGATTCGCTGGGGACAGAAGCCGGCCGCCCTCACCGCACCCGGTTCCATTATGGCTTTAACAAACATGTGCCTGACGCCGGCGATGCTGCCATTATGCGCCAGCATGCCGCCTACCTGAAAAACCACCCCGGTGTACGGGTCAGAATCCACGGCCATACCGACAACTTTGGTTCACCCGAGTACAACCGCTTCCTGGCGAGGCTGCGTGCCAACGCCGTAGCCCGGTTGCTGATTCAGGAGGGCGTGCCGCAAAGTGCTATCCTGATGACCACCTGGGGCGCCGAACGCCCCCTGACCCGGCCGGAAGACCACGCAGCCAACCGGCGGGTGGAACTGGAGTATCTTACCGTGGATATGGCCCAGGCCCTCTGAACCGTCCGGCGCTGTAAACAGAAACGGGGCCTCGAGGGCCCCGTTCCTTAGACAGCTATCCGGATCAGCCGTATACCTGCCAGACATTCCACAGCAGCAACAACGCCGCCACCAGGATCGCCAGCCACGTCAGCAGAATACCGATCATTCGGGCTTTGTGGGGACCACCCTTGCCGTTGATCATGCCCCAGGCATGCAGGATTCGCCCGACCACTAATGCCATGCCTGTCCAGTAGACCAGGCCGCTGGCGACACCGTTCAACTCGGCAATGGCCAGCATGATCAGGCCAACCGGCGCGTATTCCACCAGGTTGGCGTGGGCGCGCACCGCCGCTTCAAACTCCGGGTCGTCATTCACCCCCAGACCCATGCGGTACTTGAGCCGGTATTTCACCACCTGGCCCGAGAGCACCAGCAACAACAGGCCGATAACGGCCGCGAATACTGCGGTTACGGGTACGATCATGTCAGCCCTGCTTGATCTTGTTGACCACGGCCAGCAGTAACACCGCACCTACCGTGGCTGTCACCAGCTCACCGACCATGCTCTTTACCGCCAGGCCCAGCATGCTGAACAGCACACCGCCAATCACCGAGCCGACAATACCGATACCGATATTGGCCAATACGCCGAAGCCTTTGCCCTTCATGATCAGGCCTGCCAGCCAGCCGGCCAGGCCACCAATAATCAGAAACCAGATAAAGCTCATTTATCCACTCCCCTTATGTGGTGTTCAATCCTGCCAGAAGACTGCCCTGTTTCGGGCAGGCATTCAAGCAGTTCCGGGGCGGTGGCCGAGGGCTGTGATGGCGTCTGCCATTTGCTGGTGACACCGGGCCATCAGCTCCGGCACATCGTCACGGGTCAGGCCAGTGGTTTCTACCGGCGGCAGGATATGTACCGGCACCGGTTTCCGGCGGCCGGCCCAGCCACGGGTTTGGCCGTGATACTCGCCGGCACACACCATGGTGATGGGGGCTCCGGCGGCAATGGCCGTGTGGAAAGCGCCTTTTTTGAAGCTGCCCAGCCCCCGGCCACGGCTACGGGTGCCTTCAGGAAACACCCAGATGCTTTTGCGGTCTTTGCGGATAGCATCACTGGTAGCCTGCATGGCTGCCACGGCTTTATGGGATCGGCCGCGATTGAGGATGATGTTGCCGCCGAGCCAGAACACCTGGCCGAAGAACGGCAACCACACCAGTGAGGACTTGCCCACCGCCACAGTGCGCGGCGGTAGCAGGTCGCCCACCACGAACAGGTCATCGTTCTGCTGGTGGTTGGCGATGATTACCGTGGGCCGGTCTTGCGGCATGTTTTCGGCGCCATACAAAGGGCGCTTCATACCCAGCAGACAGCGCCCCACACGGGCCAGTGTCCATGCCAGCAAACGGTTGTTATCCGGGTTGAAAGGCCGTGCGATGTAGCCAATCAGGGCCAGCATGCAAATCAGCGGAACACTCAGCCAGGCCAGGATTTTTCTTGCGACTGCCATACAGCTCTACCGTTACTCGAAATTTTGGCGCACAAGTGTACGCCAAAATCAGAGGGCGGCAACAGTATCCTTTTGTACCGGCCTGTTAACCGGTTTTGCCTCCACCACGAAACGCAGCGGGCCGTTGGCATCAAGCGCATCAAACGGGTAACAGGTTACCAGCAGCAGGGTATCCGGGCCGAAGGTGCTGGTATCGATGGACTCTGTTCTGCTGTCCACCACCCGGGTTCTGGTTACCTGGTACTGCTGCCACTGCTGGTCCTGGCCCTGCAGCTGCACCCGGTGGCCCGGCTCAATGTACTCCAGGGGCCGGAAATGGGTATCCCGGTGGCCAGCCAGAATCACCGGCCCCTGCTCCCCGGCGACCATCCGCCCCGGGCCAAACGCCAGGCTTTCTCCGTGCAGGCCCTCCAGCACAATCATCGACACCCCCAGCTCCGGCAACTCCAGCTTGGCCACCGGCCAGGTATCGGCCCAGGGCCAGGGCCGGGCTTCCACTTGCCGCGCCTGGGTTTCGGCCCAGGCCAGTGCCAGCAGCTCCTGGGCTACCAGCGCCTTGAAGGGAATCCACAAGCCAAACATCAATACGGTGGCGGAGGCACCAAACAACAGCAATAACAGACGGTTCACCATGTCGGCCTCCGGTTCAGCAGTAACATGGCCAGCGCCAGCATCAACCCGGACAGGCCCAGTGCCGCCAGCAACGGCCAGGCGGTGGCGGTTTGCGGGTACCGCAACATGCCCTCCCGGCTACCCGCTGGCAGCAAGGTGGGAACCGCCTCGGTGTCCAGCTTCTCGTCCGCCGGCCGGGCCGGTTGCTCCTCGACCGCCACAAAACCGGTGAACGGCGACATCACCCCGTGCTGCATCGACAACGCCACGATCGCCGGCTCATCCGGTGCCTCACCCTGCAGGCGGGCGGCATCCATCAGCTCGTCTATCCGGCCCCGGGCCCACTGGCGGTTCAGGCCGCTGGCCGGGGCGGCATTGCCCAGATCAAGCCGGGTGTTCCAGGGCCGGCCGCCGGGCAAGCGGCCAGAGACCTCCAGCTCACCACCGGCGGGCACACCGCGTACCACCTGCACCAGCGGGCTACCCTGAAACAGGTCTCCGGGCCTGGCCGGCACCGTTTCCACCGGATTGCCACCGGTGGGCCAGCGCACGGTCAGATCACTCATCACCGGGGCTTCCATGGCCGCAAACAGCCCGTTCAGGGCGCGATTCACCTCACCGGTATTGTGTATCGCGGTGAACTCGCCACGGCCCCAGCGGGCCGCTTCGCGCAGAAAGTGCATATTAGGGGCCGAGCCGATGCCCACCGTGAACAACCTTCGTTCATCAAGGCCGGTACGAATCCGCTCGAACAACGCCGATTCATTGCCTACGGCACCGTCGGTGATAAACACCATCTGCTGCACCAGTCCTTCTTCCGGCGCTTGTTCCATCGCCATCGCCAGTGACAGCGCCCCGGCCATTTCCGTGCCGCCGTTGGCATTCAGGCCTTCCACATACTGCCTCGCGCGGGCCAGGTAATGGCCCTCGGCCGGCACCGGGCGGGCAAACAGGCTGTGGGCCTGGGAATTGAACTGAATAACGTTGAAATAGTCCCCCGGGCGCAGGCTATCCAGTCCTTTCAGCAGCGCTGAACGGGCCTGGACAATGGACTCTCCTGCCATGGACCCGGAGGTATCAATCACAAACAACAGCTCCCGGCGCAACACCGGGCCGGTGGCGTCCGGGGGCAATATCATCGCCATCAGAAAATCCTCACCCTGCCACTGCTGGTGAAACACCGCCGCAGCCGGTTCCCGGCCGGTTAACGGCCGCCAGCGTACAATCAGGTCACGATCCATCAGCACTTCCCGGGCTTCCGGGCGCACCACCACCCGGCCGCCGTCGGCCTCGGTCACCAGGCTGTGACTGGGGCTGGTTACCCCGGCCAGCGGGAATCCACTGTCGATGGCCAGCTCAATCCGGGCCCGGTGGCTGCGCTCATCTACATCAGCCGCCCGCACCGTGAACGGGCTGATCTCCGCAGCATCCGGCACTTGCGTGGTGGCCGTGGCCCAGCCCGCCTGCCACTGCGTTGCTGTCTCGATAAGTGATTCACCCGGCATGTAACGGGGCGTGAGCGTGGTGGGCAGGCGCAACTCGAACTCGCCGTGGCGATAGCTCACCGGTTGCTGGTAGCGAACCTCCACCCGGACGGTTTCACCGGGCGGGATATTGGCCACCCGGCTGGTAAACAGATTGGGGCGCTGCTGCTCCAGCGTGGCGGCGTGCTGGCCGGCAGACTTCGCTTTGTCGTAGGTTTCCCGGGCCTTGGCCCGGGGCTCGATGCGCCCGACTATCCGGCGCTCACCCACGGTCATGGTCAACCCGAACACAGCGGCCCGCTCCGGTAACGGAAACACGAAAATGCCTTCGTGCCATGAATCACTGGTATTGCGGAATTCCCGGGTAAGCGTGGTCTCCGCCAGCAGGCCGGACACCCGCACCTGAAACTCACTGTCCAGAACCAGTGCCGACTGCTGCCGGTTGCCCTGGCTGTCGACCAGGTAAAGCTGGCCGGCTTCCTCAGCTTGCCCGGCTTGCCGGTCACTGGCCTCGGCATACAGCGGATGGACAAACAGCATCAGCAGAACCGCCAGCCACAGGCTCACACCTTCGGCACAGCGCAGCCAGCGGCGTTTACTGATCAAAGGGCGAATGGTGCGGGTCGTTTGCGGATAAAGGTCGGCCCGGACGGCCGGGTTGGCAAGCAGCGATAGCAACATCATCACGGCATCCTTTTTAGTGGAAGTTGGTGATGCCATTGCAACAGCCGGAACGGGCGCCGCCGTGGCAGAAACGGGCAGGCCGGCGACAAAAAATGATGAATTATGGCAATCAGGCCAGCACAACTTGTACCAGCCCTTGAGCGTGGTTTAATGGCTACACATTCCGGTGAAACACACAGCCATGAAAAAACACATTGTTCTGATAGAAGACGAAGCCGGTATCCGCGACAACTACCGGGCCGCGTTTGAACGCCGGGGCTACCGGGTATCCGCCTACGGTGACCGGCCCTCCGCCTGGCAGGTGCTGCGCCAGAGCCTGCCGGACCTGGCTATTATCGATGTGGGCCTGGGCGACGAACCCGAAGGCGGCTTTACCCTGTGCCAGGATTTGCGGGCCCTGTCGGCCACCCTACCGATTATTTTCCTGACCGCCCGGGACAGCGACATCGACTCGGTACACGGCCTGCGCCTGGGCGCCGACGACTACGTAACCAAGGACATGAGCCTGGACCACCTGCTGGCCCGCATCACCGCCCTGCTGCGCCGGGCCGAGGCCTGGGCCGAAGCCCTGCAAAAGCCGGACGAAGTGATTCACCGGGGCCGGATGACCATGAATGTAGACCGCATGACGGTAGCCTGGAACGACCAGCCGGTGGACCTGACGGTGACCGAATTCTGGATGCTGCACGCACTGGTCCAGCACCCCGGCCATGTCCGCACCCGGGACCAGCTGATGGAAGCCGCCAGCACTGTGCTGGACGACAACACAGTGACATCCCACATCAAACGCATCCGGCGCAAATTTATTCAGCTGGACGAAACCTTTGATGGCATCCAGACCGCCTACGGCATGGGCTACCGCTGGAATGCCCGTGAGGTGTAACCCTTGAGCCTGAAGCGCCAGCTGTTCCTTGCCAGCCTGCTGATGCTGCTGATCCCCTGGGCCGGCCTCAGTTTTGTGCTGGAGCTGGACGCGGCCCTGCGCCAGCAAACCCTGCAGCAGCTGCAAACCCAGAGCACCCGGCTGACCGAACTGGCCGACGACCTGCTGCTGGGGCAACCGGCCATTGGCGCCGACCCGGTGGTGTATGCCCGCCCCGTGCAGACGCCAGGCGACACCTTTGTCTGGCCCAGCTATGAAGACCAGGACCACCGGCAACCCTGGCAAAGCGCCGCAACCCGCCCGGGCGAGCCACAATTGCGCTGGCAGGCAGCGGCGGATGATCGTTACCTGTACCTGCTGGCCGACATTCAGCATCACCCGTTGCCCCCCTTCAATCCGGCCCGGCCGGAGCAACCCTATGATCGCTTCGAACTCTGGCTGCAGGCCCCCGCCAGCGAGCTGGAACAACCCGCCGGCCCCCGCATCTGGCAAATCAAACCGGATGAAGTGCGGGCCACCACCGCCAGCAAGCCGGAACAGTGGGACTACCGGGTCCATGCCAACTGGCGTATCCGCACCAACAGCTGGCAGCTGGAAGTGCGAATGCCCCTGCCCGCCCAGGGCAGCCGTCTGGGATTTCGGGTGGCCCGCAGCGACACCGGGGCAAGCCTGGCCGGCACCGGGACCGAGCCGCTGCCGGCACTGATCTATCCTCACCGGGTTCTGGAACGAGCCCTGGGCCGGCAACTGGGCCCCGGACAGCAGGTCACCATCACCGAGCCCGCCGGCTGGATAACCGCCGGCGTCAGCCGGGAGGGCCGGAATAGCACCGACTTCGAGAACCTGTCGCCCGGGCAGATTCTGGACACCCTGACCCTCAACGGTCTGCGCGCCCTGGTGCGCTGGTATCAACCGGAGCCAGCAGTCCTGGCCGGCACCGACTTCCAGCTGAACACCCGCCAGGTGCCCGACAACGGGCTGGTGAAACACCCGGACGACTCCCTGTGGCTGGCCACCGCCCACCCGTTGTTCGACGGCCGCTCCATGCTGCTGGAGCAATCCCTGGACCAATTGCTGAGCGTATCCGGCTCGGCTCTGGGCAGTGTACTGGCCCGCTCCCTGTTGATCATTCTGGCGCTGACACTGGTGTTGCTGGGCTATGCCAGCTGGCTGTCATGGCGCATTACCCGCCTGCAGCGGCTGGTGAGTGCCAGCGTGGATGACGACGGCCGCATCCTCGGCCCGGTGCCTGTGCCAAGATCCGGCGATGAGCTGGGCCAGTTGCAGCAGCACTTCGGCCAGATGGTCGACCGCCTGCAAAGCTATAACCGATACCTGGAAAGTTTTTCCCGCCGGCTGTCCCACGAGCTGAAAACCCCGGTGGCCGTGGTGCGCTCCTCGCTGGAGAACCTCGCCCACAGCCAGTCGGAAACCGAGCGCCGGGAATACCTGGAGCGGGCTTCCGCCGCCACCGAGCGCCTGCGCCGCATCCTCACCAGCATGAGCGAAGCGGCCCGGCTGGAACAGAGCTTTGACCAGGCCGACAAAGAACCCTTTGACCTGGCCGAGGTCGCCAGCCAGGCCTGTGCTGCCTACCAACAGCTGGATGACCGGCACCGGATTCACTATCAGGGGCCGCCCAATGGCTGCCTCCTGCTGGGCAACCCGGAAATGCTGGTGCAAATGCTCGACAAGCTGGTGGATAACGCCCGGGATTTCACCCCGGAACAGGGCAACATCGAGGTACGCCTGCAACATCGAACGGACCACTACCAGCTGGATGTCTTCAACGAAGGCTCACAGCTGCCGGAAACCGCCGGTGTGGATATCTTCGGTGCCTTTGTCACCCGACGGGAAGGCAAGGCCGAAGGCCACCTGGGCCAGGGTCTGCTGATTGTCCGACTGATTGCCGACTACCATGGTGGTAAGGTGGAAGCCTTCAACCAGCACCATAACGGAATTGACGGCGTGTGCTTCCGCGTTATCATCCCTGTACAACCAGCATAACCAAGGACAGCTCCGTGACCTCCCAGCCACGTTCCCTGGATTTCCACCCGCTCCGGGCCGATCTGTACCAGGAACTCCATTCCCGCCCGTTCCAGGTGCTGCCTTCACGCGCCCGGGTTACCCAGATCGCCCTGCTGACCACCCCGGCCCAGCGGCAAAGTCAGTTCCGCCACCTGCAGAACCTGCACCGGTTGCTGGGCGAACACTGGCCGGAACAGGAAGTAAGTTGCTACGAACAGGATTTCGGCCCGCTGCGCATCCGCCGGGAAGTGCACATGGAGTTCACCACCTACACCTTCACCAACCTGCGGGACTCCGATGCCGATCCGTTTGCCGAAACCGGCATCAGCCTGCTGCCGGACGGCTGGCTGAACGAACTCGAAGGCACGGTGGTAGGGGCCTTCCATGTGGAAGTACGGCCATCGTCTGAAAGCGCCCGCAACGAGCTGGCGTTCATGCGCAAACACTTTGAAGGCATGCGCCTGGTGGGCAGCAGTCCGCAGGAAGGGGCGGCGCGGATTCTGGGCACCTTCCAGTTGCACAGCGACCAGTTCGGGCGGTTTATGGTGCTTAACCACAGCATGTCAGACAGCCAACTGGGCCGGTTGGTGCAGCGCCTGATGGAAATCGAAACCTACCGGCTGATGTCGCTGCTGGCCCTGCCCCTGGCCCGGGAAATCACCCCGGCCCTGAACGATATGGACCAGCAACTGGTGAACATCACCCAGTCACTGGCCGATAACGAAACCCTGGACGAACAAAGCATCCTGGCGGAGCTGACCAACATTGCCTCGCGCATTGAAGCGTTCCGGGCCCATTCCACCTTCCGTTTTTCCGCCACCCGGGCCTACCACCGGCTGGTACTGACCCGGCTGGAAGAGCTGCGGGAAGACGAAGTGTCCGGCCACCTCACCCTCACCGAGTTCATGACCCGGCGGCTGACCCCGGCGGTGAAAACCTGTGAGGCCGTGGGTGAACGTCTGGAAGACCTGTCGCGCCGGGTAGACCGGGCCTCGGACATGATGCGCACCCGGGTGGAACTGGCCATCCAGAGCCAGAACCAGCAACTGCTCAGCTCCATGGACCGGCGCTCGCGCATCCAGCTGATGATGCAGCACACCGTGGAAGGCTTCTCGGTGGTGGCCATTTCCTACTACCTGATCGGCCTGCTGAAGCTGGCACTGGATACCCTGCGCGAGGCCGGCGTAGCCTTTAATCACTCGCTGGTGCTGGGCGTTGCCATTCCGGTGGTGATGGTGCTGGTGTTCATCGGCATCCGCATGATTCACCACCGGTTTATCAAGATGGCCCGCCGGCAGTAGCCGGCCTCAGGTGAACCGGGGGTCGCCGGCAAACTGGCGGAAAAACTGCTGGGCGGTGCGGCCGTTGCGCACGCCCTTGCCGGTGGCAAAGCGCAGCGCTTCGATATGCAGCTGTTCCCGGTCTGCCACTTGCGGGAACAGGGCATCCACCGCCTGCAGGTAGATATCCTGGGAGAAGGGATAGAACGACAGCTGCAAGCCGAAGCGGTCGGCCAGCGACACCTGTTCCTCAATGGCTTCTGCCGGATGCAGCTCACCATCCCGCACTTCGCTTTTCACATTGTCGCTCATGAACTCCGGCATCAGGTGCCGGCGGTTGGAGGTGGCATACACCCGCACATTCTCCGGCGGTAACTCCAGCGAGCCTTCCAGCACGCTCTTCAGCGCCTTGTAACCGGACTCCCCCACATCGAACGACAGGTCATCGCAGAAGATCACAAACCGATACGGCAGGTCGCAGATGTCATCGACAATTTCCGGCAGGTTCACCAGGTCGTCCTTGTCCACCTCGATCATCCGCAGCCCCCGGTCCCGGTATCGGTTCAGCAGGGCTTTAACCAGAGACGACTTGCCGGTACCCCGGGAGCCCCAGAGCAGTGCGTTGTTGGACGGCTCACCGGCCAGAAAACGCTCGGTATTGCGGGCCAGGGCCTGTTTTTGTCGCGCGATGCCGGTGAGATCGTCCCAGCTGATCGGGTCCAGCCGGCGAATGGCCCGCAGGCCCGAACGGTGGCGACGCCAGACCGCAGCCGGACTCTGTGCCCAGTCGAAGGGGGTTTCGTTCATAACCTTACTCCGTTTGGTTCTGAATATGCCCGCTCACAGTCTGGCCTTGGCCAGACCTGTAGGGGTAGGATCTGCAGATCTTATCAGACACCAGGAGCAAACCATGGCACGCATCTATAACGACAATTCCCTTTCCATCGGCAACACCCCCTTGGTAAGGCTGAACCGGGTGAACGACGGCGCCACCATCTGGGCCAAGATTGAAGGCCGCAACCCGGCCTATTCCGTCAAGTGCCGCATTGGCGCCGCCATGATCTGGGATGCGGAAAAACGCGGCGTTCTGAAGCCCGGCATGACTATCGTTGAGCCCACCAGCGGCAACACTGGTATTGCCCTGGCCTACGTGGCAGCCGCCCGGGGTTACAAGCTGGTACTGACCATGCCTGCCTCCATGAGCCTGGAACGCCGCAAGGTGCTGAAAGCCCTGGGTGCCGACCTGGTACTGACCGAACCCGCCAAGGGCATGGCCGGCGCCATTGCCAAGGCGGAAGAACTGGTGGCGGCAGACCCGGACAACCACTTCCTGCCCCAGCAGTTCGAGAACCCGGCCAACCCGCGCATTCATGAAGACACCACCGGCCCGGAAATCTGGAACGACACTGACGGCGAAGTGGACATCTTTGTTGCCGGAGTAGGCACCGGTGGCACCCTGACCGGGGTTTCCCGTTACCTCAAACAGACCAAGGGCAAGGCTGTGACCACCGTAGCCGTGGAGCCGACCGACTCCCCCATCATCACCCAGGTGCGCAACGGCCAGGACCCCAAACCGGCCCCCCATAAAATCCAGGGCATCGGCGCCGGCTTTATTCCGGGCAACCTGGATATGGACCTGGTGGACCAGGTTGAAGCCATCAGCAACGAAGACGCCATGGCCATGGCACACCGGATGATGAAAGAAGAAGGGATTCTGTGCGGCATCTCCTGCGGAGCTGCAGTAGCGGCAGCCGTCCGGGTAAGCAAACAGCCGGAGCACCAGGGCAAGAACATTGTGGTGATCCTGCCGGATTCCGCCGAGCGCTACCTGTCTACGGCGCTGTTTGCCGACACCTTTGGTGAGCTGGAAAACCAGCAGTAATCCAGGTCCCTTAAACTCAACAAGCGCAGCCTCGCCGGGCTGCGCTTGTTGGTTTCAGGCGGCTCAGAACTGGAACTTCAGGCCCACCCGGCCAGTATCGAAGTCCGGGCCGTCATTAGTCACCTGGCCGTTGAAGTCGTCTTCATCGATATCCACGTTGTAGCGGTTGTATTCGGCGAACGCTGTCAGCTGCTCGGTCACCCGGAAATCCACACCGGCACCGACATACGGGTTTACTTCATCGTAGGTTTCACTTTCATCGAAAGCGTCTACATCAAACGCCGAGGCAAAGGCACCTGCCTTGGCATACACACCGAAACTGTTGGTCAGCGGCAGGCGGCCAATGGCACTCAGGCCGGCACCTTTAAGCTTGCCCTCTACCTCGTCATCACCGAAGTTGCCGAAATCGATGTACTCGGCCTCCAGGGCGAAGAATTCGTTGAACTGGTAACCCAAGGCAGCACCCAGCAAGTCGTTCTCATCCTCGAACTCGCCACCGTGGGACTTGTAGCCCCCGTAGCTACCGCTGATGTAGGGGCCGGATTGATCACGGCTGACGCTGTCCTGCGCCCAGACGGCCGGGGCGGTGAATACAGCAGCACTCAGAACGGTGGCACACGCAAAACTGGCTTTGTAGCTCATAACGCGTTTTCCTCTGTGGTCAGGTTTCCATTCGTCGAAACGAACAACCGGGACGACTCGTTCCCGATTGCGTGAACCTACCCTACCGGGGAAATTTCGCGTTTTGGGTTAAAACCGTACTAAGGATTATTCACATTCAGGTCATGTTTCCGGGCATGCCCCGCAGCGGCCCTGGCTGCCAGCCCGGCGGCTGCCCGCCCGGCCAGCGACACGCCGGTATAGCTCAGGCGGGATATTTCGTGGTGGCAGACACGCACGATGCGACTGCTGTGCCGGGTTGCGGGAATGGCTTCCAGCACCCGAAAGCTCTCATCCGCCACCGAAAGGTGAATCCGTTGCAGCTTGACCGCTCCGTGTTGCACGCCATGGGCCAGCAGGTCTGCCACGCCGAGCCACCAATGGGCATTGCTATGGGTTAGTTTCATACCAGCCACTCCTCAAGTTGCCGTGCTACGGCTGAATGATGGGCCAGGCGGATGTGATCCACCCCCGGAAAATTCGCTGTGCCGGTCAGCTGCCAGCCCGGCTGCCTGGCACCCCGGGCGCTGGCCTCATGCACCAGCGCATCGCCAAACAAGGCATTCACCAGGTGCTCTTCACCCCTGGCCAGCAGGCCGCTGATCACATAATGCCGGGCGCCGGCTAACAGCGGCTGGTGCGCCGTGCCCGGTTCAAACACCTCGCCCCGTGACAGGTTGCGAATGCCTTCACTGCGCAGGTCGATCACCTCGCCCACCACCTTCAGGTAATCCCGGGGCACCCGGTTGAGCCAGCCGGCGGCCTTGTGGGCACCGACTGCCAGCCAGGAACCGTCGTGGGGCGAGCCGATGTACACGCAGTCCGGGTTCAGCCGGACCCAGCTATCATCATTTTCCGCCCCGTAATGACAGGCACTGCGAATCAGCAGGCCGCCCATACTGTGGCCAAGCAGGACAAGGCGTGTTACCGGTACCGGCCAGTTGCTGACCAGCCGCTCCAGCAGCGCGGCCAGGTCCTGGCCATTGCGATAGATAGGACGGCCGGAATTGAAACGGAGCTTGAGTGCCGAGGCATTCCCTAACCGTTCAGCCAGCCGGGAGCCATAGTGCTCGCCTGGCTGGCCCGGAAAATCCCATACCGATTCCAGCTCCATCAAACCATGGATGGACAGGCACAACACACTGCCCGGCGCAGCGGGCCGGGGGTTCAGCAGATCCAGTGGCTCGCCGTCGGCAAACACCGTCATCGGCACCGCTAGTGCGTTGCCCCGGTGCTCCAGCCAGTCACCCAGAAAGCCGCTGGCAATGGCTGAAATGTGTTGCTGGACTCGCCCAGCGGAAGGAACAGACACCATGGTTATCTCCCGTGTATCCTTCCAGTGTACGCCCTTGGCGGTGCTTTGCACTGGCCATTTTCAGGCCAGAATGCGGCCCCGGGGCAAACCGGAGCGCCGTGGCTCAACGTTTGGTAATCTGCCCGAAAGGGCGACAGACACCTGATCCTGCTAGTCTTTGTGCCCGTATCACCCAAACCGGCCGTGCGCGCCTGTTGTCCACTGAGCAGCCAGAGGAAGTAGCCTATGCGATTTGCCATTATCGCCCTGACCAGCCTGTTGTTCTCAGCCAGCCCGGCCCTTGCCGAGCCCCAACCAGAAAGCTCTGCCGAACCGGAGGTGCTCGGTTTCATTGAATGGGTGGTGATGGGCGAAACCGGCATCCGGCTGAAGGCGCGCCTGGACACCGGCGCCAAGACCTCGTCCCTGCATGCGGTGAACGTGGAATCTTTCGAGAAAGACAACGAGGAATGGGTGCGCTTCCAGCTCCCGCTGGGCGATCACGAAGACCAGCCCAGTGAGGGTGAACTGGAACACGACGAAGTGATCCTGGAATTCGAGCGGCCGGTTTACCGCACGGTGCTGATCAAGCGCAAAGGTGCACCCTCCCAGCGCCGGCATGTGGTGAAAATGGAATTCTGCATCGCCGGCAAGATGCACGAAACCCAGTTTTCCCTCACCGACCGGGGCAAGTTCGCCTACCCGGTACTGCTGGGCCGCCGGTTTATGCGGGATGACAACATCCTGACCGATTCCGCCAGAAGCTTTGTTGCCGAACAGGAATGTGAATACAGCACACTGGAAGAGCTCGCCGAGAGCAGCAAGGCGGTAGAGCCCTAATCGGGGCTCACCTCCGGCTCATCATTTCGCACGCGCAGAAAGCTGGCAAACCTGGGCAAGCCGGTGGCCGTGAAGCCCCGGTAGCGGAAGGTGATCACCGTGCCAACAGTCGGCGGATTGTGTCGCTCAACATCACTGAATCCGGAGCCAATACGAAAGCGGCGGCCATTGGCCAACTCCACTTCCAGCGATCCCATCAGCCCCTTGTACTTGCCCTTACCTTGCAGGTGACCAACCACCGTAGCTTCGGCATCGTCGTGGGTTTTCACTTTCAGCAGATCATCTGAACGGCCGGCCTGGTACCGGCTGTTTCTGCGCTTGAGCATCAGGCCTTCCGCACCGGCAGCCACGACCTGTTCAAGCTCTGCCACCAGTTCAGGATGGCTGGCAACCGGGCGCTGCACCACCAGGGCCAGATACGGTGAACCAGAACCTTCAACCAGCTGCTTCAACTGGCGATAACGCTGCTCGAACACCTTTTCAGGAACAGGCAGGTCAAACACGTGAAACCTCACCTGACGCCATTCCTCGTCCACCGGCTGCCCCTTGCGCACCACCCCGGACAACTCGGCAAAGCGCCCGCGACCGTTCCAGAGTTCACCATCCAGGGGGTGCCGTGGAAACTGTGCCGTAAACCAATGTGGCGCCGCATACACATGCCCGCCCCGGGACCAGAGCTTCTCGCCATCCCAATAAGCCCGGACACCGTCCAGCTTTTCACTGACCCAGTAATCCTCGAGGTTTACACCCGGGTGATAGACATTCGCCAGGGGAATGGCCGGAGGCCCCGCATTAGCCTGAGGCGGATAAGTGGCAAGTAACGAAAGAAAAAGCAGGCTGAGTGCCAGGGCTGCTGCCCTGACACTGCCGGTCGTGAAGAGTGGCATGTTCCTTTGCCCTTTTTACATCCTGTTGATGGTATTCCGAAAAACTCTTTGCTCAGGCCGTTACATACTTCAGCAGCTCAACCACCTGCTCCGGCGTTTGTGCCCAGGCCATGGCAGCTGCATCTACTTCCTTGAGCGGGTGCACGATGTCTTCATCATGCAGGGTAATGTAAGGCGTGCCCATGGCGGCGCAGTAGCCGGCATCGAAAGCCGCGTTCCACTGCTTGTATTTGTCGCCAAAGCGGATAACCGCCAGGTCGCACTGTTCAATCAGGGTTTTGGTGCGGATGGCGTTCACCTTGGAAGACTGGTGATCACGCCAGAAGTTGCTCTCCGGCTTGCCCAGGAAATCGCCCGCAGCGTCGCTGGATTCGTGGTCGGTATTGGCAGAGGTGAACTCAACCGGCAGGCCGGCCGCCTCGGCACCCGCAGCAATCTGCTCACGCCAGTCGGTGTGGATTTCGCCGGAAAGGTATACGGTCCAGATCATTTTGGGCTCCTTAAGCTGAATTAAAGCCGGCCAGTCTAACCTACCGGCCGGCTATAATGTAGGTATCAGCCCGCGACGGAAGCCTCATGCTCACGAATCATGGTGTAAAGCTGATCCTTCAGGTGCAGGCGTTTTTTCTTCTGCTCTTCCAGATACTCGTCTGATGTGTTCTCAACACCGGTTTCGATGCGGTGAACCTCGTGGTCGAGATCATGGTACTCGTCAAACAGCTTGGCAAAGTGGCTGTTGCTGGTTTTCAGTTGGTGAATGGCTTCCTTGGACTCGGGAAGCTCGTGCAACAGATCATGCTTTTCGATGGTCATTCCTGGTGTTCTCCTGAGTTTTGTTGGTGCCTGAGTTCACTGTATGCCTATCGCCTGAGAGCGCTCTTGATCAACGTCAACCCGATGGCCATCGGCCGTAAGATGCGATTAGCCACCGCATTTTTCGCGCACACTGGCCCGGAACCGGTCTCGTATCTGCAGGTTCTGTTCTTCGGAGACAAACACCCGCTCCCCTTTATCATTGAGGTTGTAGAAGGTGGAGATACTTTCCATATGCTTCAGGCGGGCGTGAAGCTTACGGCAGGCCTCTGATTGTCGCTCGGCCTGCATCCGGGCCTTCGCTTCTGCCGCTTGTCTCGCCTCCCGCTCCTGCTGTTGCTGGTTCACGAACTCCGTCATTTTCTGATGCCGCTCACGGGCGGCAGTATCGGCCTGTGCAGGGGCAGCATTCACGCGTACTTCACTGGAACTCGCCTGCGCCGGTGGGCGATCGCCGAAATGGGTTTGGCCATTGGCATCTGTCCATTGGTAGACGGCAGCGTGAGAAAACGTACCAAGGGATACCAGAAATAAAGGGATGAGAAGCCTGCGAGCCATAACTGAATTCCTTTTCGAATAATGCTTTTAACGACTTTCGAAGGGGTAAAACCCATTGATCAATAAGACGCTCAGGCCCGAAAACGCCCTCTCCCTCGCTTTTGTTGCTGCTTCTCCTCACGCCCCGCTTGCCAACCAGACACTGGCCCCATCTGGGTAAACTTCAGGCCACGCTCGTAAGCACGGGCAAGCTGTTGATTCAGGCTCAGTAGTGCCTCGGATGGTTTGGCCCATTGCTCTTTAGGCAAAGGCGCGGACCACGCTTTCAGTTCCTCTGGCAGGCTCTTCAGGGCCAGGGTCTTGATGCGGCGTTCGGTGATGATGTGGGCCAGGTAACGCTGGAAGAACCAGTCGCCCACCTTCTTGCCCAGCCAAGGCAACAAGGACATCTCTTTGCGGGCCTGGCGGCACTTGGCTTTGTAGTGAGCCAGAGTCTCGTCCTCCTTCGGATCCGGGCAGGCCTCGGGGCCATTTTCCATAAACTGGCGAATACACTCCCATTGGGCCAGGCCGGCTGTTTCATGGCCGACGTTGATGCTTGCAGCAGCCAGGGCCGATTCCGGGTCATCTGGCTTTGGAATCGCCAGGGTGAGGACCGTGTGTGTGGCCATCAAACTGGGGCCGATGTCCTGGCGGGTTTCGATGTAGGCGACCAGTTTTTCCCAGGGGTAGATTTTGTAGACGAGTTTCGGGTCGTGTTTTTTCTTTAGGCGGAGGGCAAAAAATAGATACGTGCCGATTACCAAAAGCTCTATGCCCAGTAACACCAACCCCTCCAAAACCAATGAATTCCTGTACTCAGTAGACGAGTATTCATTCATAAACGGGGTAAGAGCCCATCCTATGGTGAACAACACCCCAATGTACGTAAACCCAGCAGCTGTGTCATTCCATAGCGGCAGTTTGAACTCCTTGCCTTCCGTCCAGCGCGGCATGGCCACTTCCCGGCGCTGTCGGTTCAGTCTCACTGGTGGCGTTTCCTTCACCGCCTTGTTGCCCAGGAAATGCATGTACAGTCCCCACGGGACGGTAATTAACATGTTCATCCCCCCCACAACACTGTATGGAATCCATGTCATTTCCCCATCCTGAAGATAGGCATCAACTGTGATAGCCGTAGCGAACAACATCATTAAGATAAACAGGCTTAAAAACATCAACGCAAATTCGGCCCCAAACAACAGGTTGCCATGCTGTAAATCCAGCCAGCCATCGGTTTTCCGTCGAATCCAAGCGTTGACGTCCGCCGCCCTCTCGCCGGTGGCCACAGGTGCAGGACCCAGTGCCAACAGTCGCCCCTCTTGGGTAGTGCGGCGCACTCCGGCTTCCCAGTCGGGCTCAGGCGATGTTTGAGTTTGTGATGGGCTCTCGTTAGCTTTGGTCATAGTCAGGACTTAATGGGGTGGTTTACCAGGGCATGGTAGTTAATGATCAATGGGGTCAATCGAGTGTCCTGCGCATCCAGAGGTGTTATCGGCTGCCACTCTTTCGTTTCGTTAGCGCCGACCATCGGCAAATTACCCTGCTCGTGCAAGGTCAGCTTGTAATGGTACGCCTTGTCTGTCTCTGGCAACCAATTGGGGGAGTTTTCTGCCTTGTAACGGAAGGCCAGGTAGAAACCGTCCGTCGTATCCAGGTCGGCTCCGGTCAGGGACAGCTCCAAGGCAAAGCCCGCCGCGCCCATTCTCTTGGTAGTAATGGCCTGATTCCAGTAGTCGTGATCAGGGTCCCAGGACGTCCCTTCTTGCCGTAGGATTGCCCATTCCATGTTATCTACTTCAAGCGAACTCAGTCCGGGCAATTCGAGGCGGAAGGCGCAATAGCTTGTGCGCCCGTCCAGAGCAGCCTGTTCTGCCTTCACTGACAGAGTGGGTTGGTAAATGACCTTGGCCAGTTCGTGGCGCTGCTGATCCGTATCCCAACCCTTGGCGTCGTTGCCCCAGGCACTCTGCTCACACCAGCGCTGCACGTCTGTGCGTTTATAATAGCTTTGTACCCAATTGCCTATGCAGACCAAAGCGGTGCCTATCCACAGGTAAACGTTCAATCCCCTGAACACACCGCCGGCCAACGACAGCATACCCCGATTGACCGATTTCCAGGTGATGTCGACCGAGGTTTTGCGGAGGACGTGGTAGATGCCGGCTGATCCGGCTCGGGCCATGCGCCAACTTCCCGCAGTGAGCAATGCATCACCAGCGAGAGTCACGCCTGCGCCAGTTTTTGTTCCATTGGTTTGCTGGCTATTCCGGATAGTATGGAGCTGTTTTATTCCGTCAGCCGCCGCCGAAAAGAACCCCGCCCAAGCCGCAACGGTTCCCCCCCACACATTCACCCGTGCCAGTCGTGTGAGGATCTCATCCGCCTGGGAGATGGCCTGGTAGTAAAAATTCAGACGGGCACTGCCGACGATAGTCAGGACACTCGCAGCCGCGCCGATTGTCCCCGTTACGCCACCAAACATAGACAGGAAGTTGTCGAAGGTTTTATCCTTTTGCCATTTACTAAACGCATCCCAAGCCCCAACAGCCCCAACTAATCCCATAAACGACACCAATCCCATGCCGCCAATGCGTTTCGGCAGGTCCAGAGTATCCTGCCCGTGGATCATACCCCGGCCATAATCCATCATGCGGGTAAGCCCGCCCCGCTCTCTCAGACGTTTCAGTTCATCAACTTCAGATTGCACCGCACGACCATAGGCGGTCCGGGTCAACCCAGCAATCAAGAGCGCTCCGCTGTGGTTTTCCCCTTCAACCGGGGACGTGTCGATCATTTGAAACCCTCTCTCACGAAGCTGACTCGTCAGTTCTTCCCTTTGAGCACGGAGGGCCCGGATCTGTTCGTCGTACTCTCGCTTGTATCGACGACGGTCTCGGGTACTGGCCTCGCTATGCCGCTGCTGAAGGCGATTTTCCTGGCTCAGAACTTCCTCACGTAATTTGGCCAGCCGTTCGATTTCTTTTACCAGGGATTCGTGTCTCTTCAGGCTATCGACATCGGCAATATCCAGATCAATCTGGTACAGCCTCTGGTTCTCGAAAATGTGGGCCCGCAGGCCAGGATCCATGCGCTCAAACACTTGCCTTAGACGGCCATGCAAATCGGCGGCATCCGCCGCTTGAACCAACTCGAATACCGCCAATCGACCGACGATGTTGAGCTGGGCCAGGTGGTGGCTAAGTTGTGCGGCAGCGCCCTCTGAAAGAGATGGAAATTGCAAATGGGGGCTCCGCTCAACCAGCTGAACCCATTCCTTGTATGCCGCGGGAGCTTGCTTGGCATCCATAATGGCTTTCAGGCCGTCGATGACGTCTTTTAAAGTGCCGGGGATAATCTCGGGTTTCAGATCCAGCGAGATCAAATGCTGATGCCCGATCTCCTCAAAGTAGAATTGCTTCAGGAATGAAAAATCACCCGATGCTTGTGCCCACTCTGTGAGCACCGCAATCAGACCGTTGTCCATCTTCAGCAGCGCCATGTAGCTGTCTTCGCTTTTCCGGTCATACAGATGACCATGAAGGTAGAAGGTGGCCAACAAAGATTGGATATCCGTGACGATCCGTCGTTTCTCTTCGGAGAATTTCGACAGATGCTGCTGAGCCTGTTCCAGATAGGCATTCATGTCGTCAAGCTTCACCAGATCCGCAATACCTTGCTCGCCACCGAAATCGGAGCCTTCGACAAGGTTGGACTGATAGTTGGACATGGATTCGACGATACTGAGCACTTCACGCTGTGACATGCCCAACTCTGTTGCCAGCGCGTCAGCTGCGTTACGCATTCTGGTGACCCGTCCATGGTCGGACGGCATGTAGCTATAAGTGCTGGGGCCGACGACTTTCCGGGCGCTTTGCTGATATTCCGGGAAGTCGTCGATCAGCTCTTTCAACCGGACGTGTTGGTCGCGACTCCCCTGAGCAACCTTTTCAAACAATGCCCTGGCATCTTCATCTTCAACCTGCGCCGAAAACGCGCGGGCCAACTCAGCCACTCGGTCGTCATCCAATCGAATCAGATCGCTGATGAAGCGCGCCGGATAGTATTTCGCGTCCTCTGCCTCCAACCATGCGTTATGGTTGGTATCCACAATGGCCCAGGCATCCAGCAGGTCGTCGATGTGGCCCATAAAATCATCAACCACGATATAGGCATGGTCCAGATCATAAGCTGGCAAACGATGGGCGAACGGTTCAGAGCCTGTGTCCAATGTATTTTGAGCCCAATACCAGGAGGACAAATGGGCTTTCCCATCCATGGGCACGGCTTGCGTGTCCGGGTGGGTCAGTAGCGATTCCAGGCTTGCCTGGCTCAACAACTGGGGCTTTCCGTTGATGGGGCAGTAACCAGATAAGCTCACTCGCTGCATCACCTGTTTACGGTAATCTTCCCAGCTAATCAGCATGCTGCACTTTTTCGCGGTCAGCTGTGTGGCCGAGAAAAAGACATCGACATGCCCCCTGCGCGGGACCACGATGGCCGGAGTATCCGGGGTGCCAGTACGCTGATCCTGAGCGGCTTCATTACCTTGCCATAAACGCTTGGTGACCGCGCCGCCATCTTTGACCTCGTATTCATGCAGAATGTCCGGGGCATCGGAATGGAACAAGTAGAGGTAACCATCCCGTACCTGGCGGATGCCAATTGGCTGAAATTCGAGGTTGAACCGGGGCTCCAGTGACAGGTGTTCCGCCGCCTCATCGGCATAAGCGTATCGTACCGGGATCAACTGAATATCCGCACGGGTCAAAGGGCAGGCGCCTTGAGCCGTGGTGCTTGCCAGGCTTGCGCGATCAGCGGCGGCTATGGGGTTAGTAAGTTGCTTACCCATGAATCGGCTCTCCTTGCACTTGGGTTCCAGCAGAGGACATGGCGATCATCGCCGCTTCTCTGGCCTGGGCTTCTGCAGCCGTTCCTGGCCACCGATGAAAAAGGTCATAAATGCCAGGGGCTGCTGCTTCCCATAACGACAGCTCTCCCAGATAACCGTATACGGTACACCAGTGGAGCAAGGCCTGTAGCGATTCATAGCCATTGGCCAACGCCTGCTCCATGATGATCCGAAGCTCCTTTATCAAAGCCTGCCTTACGTTTGACGCCACTCTACTCGGGAAATAGGTCTCAAGGTGCTGCATCAGTTTGACCAGCGTTGCGCGTCGATCAGTGTCCGTTAAACCGCTGAGGGTAAGTTCTCCCAGTCGAAATGAAGCACTACTCTCCGCGTTCCTTCCAACGCCAGACTCCGGCAACCAGTCCGGGCGTATCTGAAGGTGCGAGCCATCCCATAAGGCGTCCGGGAGCTTAACCGCAGAGAACGGAGACCAGTATTCGGGTACCCCGCCATCACCGGAAGAGGCCAGCAGGACCCTTGCAACCGTTGGGTCGGCGAACCGCAACATGACGTTGTAGCCCAAGGGGTGGCGTACCGAAATAAACCGGCGTAGATGATCAGCTAGCGCGTCCGACGATTCGTCGCTGGCGATCGCGTAGCCCCACTCTTGTGTTTTGCCCTCAAGAGAAAGTCGGTCCAACAACGGGTGGCCCCGTTCAGTAAGCACCAGTAACGGTGCAACATCGCGAATCGACGCCCATTCAGTGCCATCAAACAGATTACGATAGTCCGGAGTGTCAACAAGCCCGTACAGCCAGCGTTCCGCCTCTGCGCGTTTGCTGCCATCAATCAGGACATAATTGAAATGCATGTCCTGAAGCTGATTGTTAGCTTTTGAAGGTCCCTCGAAAACATCAAGCATCGGACCCATCTCCCGATGTGTTCTCTTCTGACTGGCAAATGGTGGTCAGGGCTTTGCCTTCCTGCAGCGCACGCATCTGGGCATCCGGTTGCGCATTGGTCCTCTGGCCGACTGTGGCCAGCACAGCAGGCTCGGTATACGCGCCACCGGCATCCACCAACCCCGGCCTCTCCGGCACCTGCACCTTCTGCCCACTGCCTTTCCCTGCAGCCCCGCCCGCATTCATTTTGATACTCGCGCCACCCAATGCCACGCCGCTGGGGTCGATCTTTACAAAGCTGCCACCAGCTTTCAGGGTGATCTCAGCGCCGGCTTCGATGACGACTTTCTGGCCCGCCTTGATATGCAGCTCGGTGCCGGAATCACTGAGCCAGGCGGTGCCGGCTTTCAAGTTCAGGGTGCCGGTGACATTGAAGCTGTGGTCTTTACCGGTTTGCTCGCGCTTTTCGCCGTCCACCGTGTTATGGCTGTTGCCTTGGGTGTGGCTGAAGCGGTTGTTTTCCACCGTCAGGTGGCTGTCGTTCTTGATGACTTCCGTGCGGTTGTTTTCCGTCAGCAGGTCCAGGTCTTTCTGGGCGTGGACGTAGATCTGTTCCTGGTCCGCCTCGTCTTCGAAGCGCAGTTCGTTGCTGCCTTCGCCCTTGTGGGTTTTGGTTTTTAATGTGGTCCGGGTTTTGTGTTCCGGCAGCGCGTACGGCGGTGTGTTGGTGGCGTGATAGGTTCTTCCGGTGATGATGGGCTGGTCTGGGTCGCCGTCGAGGAAAGACACGATCACTTCGTGGCCAATTCTGGGCAGGGCCATGAAGCCATACTGGCCACCGGCCCAGCCCTGGGCCACGCGCAACCAGGCGCTGCTGTGTTCGTCGTTCTTCGAGTATCTATCCCACGGGAATCTTACTTTTACCCGGCCATACTGGTCGCAGTGGATTTCTTCACCCTCGGGGCCGGTGACGATGGCCATCTGGGGGCCGTCCATCACGGGTTTGTGTTTGCGGTAGTTGTAAACGGTACGCCAGGTTTTATCGGCCGGGATGGCGGTGAAGTCGTTGTGGTAGCTGGTGGGTTCGCTACCACCCTCTTCTTCCATCGCCTGGGGCTGTTTGCCGGTGTGGGTGATGGCGGTCAGCAGCCATTCCCGGTTCAGGCTCTGGCTGTCGTGGTCCTGCAACTCCACTTTGGCGCCGGGGGTGAAGTCCGGGCGGTTGCTTTTGCCGTTGGCCAGGGAGGCGTCGTTTCTGAGTGCATCCAGTTTGTTCTGGGTAAACGGCTGGCCGCTGGCGTCGGTTTTGTAGCGGCCGGGGTAGTCGTAGTGCTGGTAGTCTTCCCGGTGGTTAACACCGCCGGCACTGTGTTCATGTATCAGGGCGTAGGCAGGGTTCTTGAAGGTGTAGTCCTTCATGGCCACGGAGGCGGCTTTGACCCGTTCTTCGTAGGCGAAGCTGAACACGCAGGCTTGTTTGCTGCTGCCGCCGGCCTGGGTGTTGCAGGGCACCGGGTCCAGTTTCGGGGCGTCGCCATGGTGGTCGGCGATGATTAACGCTGGTTGTTCTTCGCCATCCACGCTGCCGTGCTGGTAACGGTAGTGCCAGCCTTCTTCGGCGGCCAGGCGTTCGATAAATTGAAGGTCGGATTCCCGGTGCTGGACACAGTATTCCCGTTCTTCGGGTGGGCGTTTGAAGTCGAAGATGGAATCAACAATGCCCCGCTCTTCCAGCAAGGTTCGCACAATGGCGTCGGTAGTCTGGGTCTGGAAGATGCGGCTGTTGTGCATCAGGCCCAGACGCCATAACGGCGGCTGGATGACCACTTCATAGCGGGTGCGACGGTGGCCGGTGTTGCCACGAACAAACTCATTCACCACGCCGGTGAAACGGCGCAACGGTTGCCCATCCTGCCAAACCACCAGGTCTACCGGTTGTTCCAGAATGTCGGCAGCGGCCACGTCTGGGTCAGTACTGGCCAACTCTAACCGGCCATGAAACAAGGAAGACAGCTGTTCGGTCAGCGCGAAGCCAACTACCGAAAAGTGATCAGAGGGGAATTCGCCTACACGGGCGGTGAACTGCAATCCGCTTGCCTGGGGCATGACTTCGATCCCTGAAGAAAAACATGTCTGTTCAAACCCACACCATCCGGGTACGGGCTGCGATCAGCCCGGGCGTTCAGGCCCGGGCGCGGGCCATAGTCTAATACAAGCTGCGGGGTATTCGGTACCCTGCAAGCAGCTGCTGTGTGAACGGGTTGGTATTACTGGCGGCATGCAGGCGATAACGCATGGCGCCATCGTCTACGTTGAATTTTACGTCGACAGCGTTACTGCTCACGCCGGCAATCTCCGCTTTATCCAGCAGCCGGAACAGCGCCCAGGGACCGCTTTCAGAGATGCTGCGCGGCGAACGGTTAACCTGAACCGGCACCAGGGTAATACGGCTTTCCACCGAATCCCGCAGGGTGTTGGGCCATACCAGCGGTATGCTCTGGCGCGGGCCATGGGAGAACTCCACCAGCTGGCCGTCGATGTTCACTACCGCCCGGCGTTTGTTGTTGGTCAGGTTCAACGGTTCCAGGGCAAATTCCACATCCAGTGTACCGCTGCGGGTAAAAAAGGCCTGGCGGATCTGGCGGGCACGATCCAGGGCCGACACCACGTCACGCCGCACCAGACTGGCCCGGCGGGCGTCGCCCACGTGCTCCGGATGATCTTCCAGGAACAGCTTCAGGTTCTGGTTGTAGAAGGTTTCCAGAATGCCATCCGGAGCAAAGAAGCGTTCAAAATCCTGCAGGGCGGCATCACGGCCGGCACCGGCTGTGAACGGATAATGCCGGGCCAGGTTTTGCTGGAACGGCTGGTAAACCTCCCGGTACCACTCACGCTCCAACTGGGCCACCGCCCGGTCCAGCACCACCCGCCAGCTTTCCGAGGCCAGCCGGTTCAATATCCGGTTGAGCGGTTCCGGCTGGTGGTTGGCCATGCGCTGCAGGGTGAAGATCGGATCAGCCCCCTGCAGGCCCATGCGGGCCCGGGCCGCTGCCAGGGAGGCCTTGCCGGCATCCGGAGACTCCTGGATGTTGCGCAGGTACTCGTGCAACTCGCCGACCACCTGCATGATTTCTTCCAGCCCCGATGGCTGTTCGCCCTGCTTGTCCGACAGGCGGTTCAGGTCCGAGAACTGCCGTTCGATATCCTGCAGCATACGGTAGTGGGGCGACTGTTCCAGCAGCTTGCGGGCGGCCTCGGCTTCCCCTTCGCCTACAGGAATCAGGCGGGTGTTGTTCTGTACCTGGGCCAGAAAGCGAGTCAGGGGCTGGTGGCCGCTGGTCAGGCTTTCCAGCATGCGCACACCGTGGTTCAAGTCTTCAAACCGGTGGATATCCACCCGGCTGATGGCCGTGCGCCAGGCGTCTGCGTAGTTCTCTGCGTAAAGGGTTTGCAGGCTGGCCAGCAGTTCTGCTTCATCCGCCTTGCTGAAGTCCACATCGTTGCGGCGGCCCAGTACCCAGGCATCCACCAGCGCCAGCTCGGTTACAGACCCGGACTTGCCCAGGAACCACTTCTCCAGGCCGTCACGGGTCAGCAGGGCCGGAATGGAGAGCGGATCTTCCGTGCCCGGCAGCTCATCGCCCAGCGGTTCGCCGTAGGCATCCAGCCGGGTGAACACCGTGGTGAAGGCAGGGCCTGAGCTGCGGGCCAGTTCCAGCGGGGCCTGGAATTCCCGGCCGGCTTCCACTTCCAGGTCACGGTAAACGCGATCAGGCGTGCTGATGCGGCCCAGCTCGTGCTGCGCCCACTGCACACTGCTGCGGAAGGGCGCCAGGGCCATGGCAGCGGTCTGGTCGCCGTCGGCAGCCATGCCGGCCAGGTCGGTGTGGGCCATGGCGTACTGCAGGTGGCCATACAGCCGGTTCTGTACATCCCGCTGGCCTGGGAAGCGCGACTGCCAGTATTCGCGCATATAGCCAGAGACAAGGTCACTGCGGCGACCGCTGGCATCGTAGAGCATGCGAAGCACCCGAAGGTGTTCCAGCCGCTCGGTGCTGTCATCCGGCGCCCGGCCCATTTCTTCCATCACACCGAACATCAATGCCGGAAGGTACTGGTAGGCCAGCATATCCAGGTAGGCGGCATCCACTTCCGGGCCGACCTTGTGGCCCTGATACAGGCCCATATCGGTGACCAACGGCCATTCCTTTCGATAATCACCAAACGCCAGGGTGGCTTCCCGCAGCTGATCCAGGGGCTGCAGCAGGTTGCGACCAGTGCTGTCCGGCTCGTAGCCCACTGGCTGCCAGTCGTTGATGAACGAGTTCACCCGGGTTTTCACCTGGGCAGCCGCCTCGGCGTTCTTGATGAAGTAATGCTGCCAGCCGGCGGTCACACCGGCACCGGCGCACAGGGCAACCATGGCGGCCAACGCCACCTTGCGCCGGCGCTTGCTGACAACCTTACGGTTATCGCCGGCCAGCCCGGCCTCCCGGTAAACGATGTCAGGAAACAGGTTGCGGGTGAACAAGCTGGCTGACTGCCCGCCCCGCTGGGCCGGCTGAATCGGGCCGGTCACCTGGTAGTTACGGGCAGCGGCAGAGACAAAGGCATCTTCGGGCACGCCTTCCTGCAGAACCGAGGTAAAGAAAGTACCGCGCACCAGTGCTGGAGTGGAGAAGGCATCGGCTGACAACAGGTCGGCCAGGAACTGTTCCATGGTCGGTTTCAGGCCGGCCAGCTGGCGGGTAAAGGAATAGGCCGCTGCCCGTTCCTCGTTATCCCGGGTGTTCGCCAGCACGTCCGGCAGGCGTTGGGACAACTCCTCCACCATCTCACTGTAGCTGTCCGCAAACTGCTCCAGCCAGTGATCATGGTCCTGCTGGCTCTCCAGCCGGAAGGTAAAGCCCAGGGCTTTTTCCTTCTCGGCTTTCGACAGGGTTCGCACAAAAGGCGCAAAGCCGTACATCAGGTCCATTTTGGTGAAAGTGACATACACCGGCAGCCGTGACCCCAGCTGCTCCATCAGTTCCCGCAGCCGTGTGCGCAGCAGTATGGCATGGGCTTCCCGTTGCTGGTCGCTGGCGGTGCTCAGGCGCGCCAGGTCCACGGCCAGGATCACGCCGTTCAGCGGGCGCTGAGGCCGGCTGCGCTCCAGCCAGCCGATAAAGTGGTTCCACAGCCGGTTCTGGATCTCACCGGTGGCGCCCTCACCCTGGTTCTGACTCAGCAGTTCACCGTCCGGGTCGATCAGTACGCCGTTGTCACCAATCCACCAGTCAAAGCTGAACGGATTGCGGTCACCACGATTGTTACGGGTGACGTTGGTCAGGGTGTAAGTCTGCCCGGCCCGCTGAATCAGGCTGGTTTTGCCAGCATCTTCCAGCCCCATCACCAGGTACCAGGGCAAGCGGTAAAACCCCTTGCGGCCCGGCAGGTTGCTCTTCAGGGCCTGTAACTGGCGGTCCAGCAAACGCTGCTGTCGGCGCTCCATGGGCAGGATCGGATCTTCCTGTTCCTGCTGTTCTTCAGCCTTGGCCTTGTTGACCTTGCCCAGCCGGCGCGCCAGGGCCATGCCCCAGAACACCACAACCAGAAGGATGACCCCAAGGGTGACCAGCGCCCGCATCTGCCAGGCCATCAGCGGGTATTCACCGTGGATTTCCAGCCTTGGCCCCAGCCACCAGGTGGCCACCAGCAAGGCAACCACGCCCAGTACCAGGGTGACCGGGGCGGCGTTACGAATGTATGGCAGAAGCCAACGACCAATGAGTAATGCTTTTCTCCACATGGTTTCCATTCCTGCGTTAGATGCGTGCGGGCGTTACGCCAGTCGTTCCAGTTGTTTGATCAGGCCCGGTTCCCAGTCTTCCAGGACCAGCCCCTGAACCTGGTTTTTCAGGTCCTGCAGGTGTTCGCCAGCCATGGTTTTCAGGCCGGTTTCTTTCAGCAAGCGGGCACTGGCCAGGCGCCAGTAGAAGCGCTCCCTCGGTTCCCTTGCCTCCGCCAGTCCCTGCTCCAGAAGCTCCATGGCCGAAGCCAGCTTATTCTGCCCCGCCAGCTCCAGCGCGCTGTCCAGGGCCTGCTCCCAGGCATTGGCCCCACCGCCACCACCCTTGGCGGAAACCGGCGTGGTGTGCAGCCAGTCGGCGGCCTGGTCACTGAGGAACGGGGTGCCGTCGTTAAACGTGAGTTCCGCCAGTTGCGGCAAACGTTCGACAAACGCTTTCAAGGCTTCCCGGATGGCCTCGGCGCAGTCGCCGTGGCCAAGGGCGGCGGCTACCCGGGCGCTCAACCAGTGGCCGTCGAGCCAGAACGGGCTTACCGACAGGCTTTGTTCAATGCGCTGCCAGAGTTCGTTGTCAGGCGTTTTCTCCAGTGCTTCCCGGTATTCCGACACCCGGTCGGCACTCACGGCGGCCAGGTCGGTGCGTTTGCCATCCCGGGTCGGTGGCAGGCTGGTAATGCTTTGCCAGATGGCATGGCGGCGCATCCGGTAACCCAGGGGATTGTCCGGCTCGGTGCCGGTCAGCAGTTCGGCCACTTTCAGCAGGCTCTGGCGGGTGGCCCGTTCGTTGCCGGGGTCCAGGGTGAGGTTGCCCAGAGCTGCCGGTGTCGTCGCTGAACCTGCAGGTTTAGGACTTGCCGGGCCCTGGTTCGTGCCCGCCGGCGTCGAAGCGGGTTCTGTTGCGCTCTGGCTACCGGTGGGCTGATCCTGCCGGGGCAGTTTCTCTACAGTACGTTTGAAGTCAAACAGAACATCATCCGGCAAATCCCGCGCCCGGGCCTGGTCATCCAGCCGGGTAATCAGGTCCAGGCAGAACTGCCGGCCATCGCCGGCACTGGCATCAAACACCAGGCTTTCCACCGGTTTCAGGGCGCGCTGCAGTATCTGGGTGAACAGCATTTTCCGGGCCCTCTGGCCCTTTGCTCCGGGGTAAGGCCACGCTGTTTCCCACCAGTCGTCCAGCACCCGGTGCAGCAGATACAGAGACAGCACAAAGCGTTCGCCGTCCCCACCCCGCTGCAGGCTCACCATCAGAAACCCGAGCACCTTGATATCCTTGCTGCGGTCCGCCAGCAGCTGCAGCGCCACGCTTTCCACTTTGTTCCAGTCGATATCGTTGTGGGCCAGCGAACCCACCTTCATTACTTCGTCTTCCAGAAACTCCAGTGCGCTGTCCTCGGCCAGGCTTTCACCCACGGCAGACTCACCCGGGATAGCGCCAAGCACCTGGTCTACGTACGGATGTTGTTCGATCACCTGCATCACATTGCTCCCTTACCAGCCACAGGCCTGACGCAAAGGCTTGATGGCCTCCGCGTAGCCGGTGAGGTCAAACAACAGACCATCCAGCTCTGCCACATCGGCCTGAACCCGGGTATCCGGCTCCCGAACCATGGCCAAAACGGTGCGAATAGCGGGCAGGCCACGGCCAGCACTGACCACCAGCCCTTCATCCCGCACCCGCCACCAGGCGCGTTCAGCACTCAGGGCCACATTGACCCGCTCCCGGTTAATCGGCTCCGGCAGCATGACCGCAAGTTCGGTGATGTTGTTGTGGCATTGCAGGGTCAGTACCGGGCGCGGGGGCTTTGCTCCCAGGGCGGTCACGGTGACCAGGTGCCCGGCGGTTGCCCCGGTGTTCCGGTAAATCACCCCGGAGGCATCGCCCTTACCAGCCAGGGCAAAGGCCTGGCGCCAGCGTTCGGAGCGGTTCACCCGAGGCTCTCCGGCACCCGGCTGAAAAAGGGCCAGCGGTGTGGCAAAAACCTCGTCAAAACAGGCCAGCCGCTCCAGCCGGTTGGCTTCTTCAGTGCAGGCCTCGGCCGCGGTCAGGCGCGGATCGGCGACGCCATGGCTGCTGGCACACAGCATGGCCAGGGCCAGCAGGCCAGTTCGAACAGGGTCTTTCAGGGTCATAGGTCAGTTACCTGATACTTCAGACATTTATGGGCCAGGGTGCGCTTCGGCAAACCCAGGCTTTCGGCCGCCTGGGCACGGTTGCCGCCGTACTGGCGCAGGCGGTCACGGATGATGGCGGCTTCAAAGGCCTGGGAGGCCGCTTTCAGGTCGCGGATGTCGTCGACTCCCGGCACCCCCGGCACGGTTTTGGGCTCCACGCTTGCCGTCAGGGGCTGGCCGGGTTCGGCAAACAGATCATCCAGGCGCAGTACATCGGGCTGGATGTCATCACCGGCGGGGGTTTGCAGGCAGGCCAGTTCCACGATGTTGCGCAGTTCCCGCACGTTACCGGGGAAGTTGTAACCGGCCAGCGTGTGCAGGGCGTGGCTGCTGATACCCAAAGGGCCGCTGCCTTCACGCTCGGTATACAGGCGGATGAAATGCCGGCTCAGGGCTTCCAGGTCTTCGGTGCGCTCGCGCAGGGGGATGACCCGCAACGGGAACTGGCTGAGTCGGTAGAACAGGTCCCGGCGAAAGCGGCCGTCTTCGATGCCTTCCTGGAGGGGCTGATGGGTTGCCGCTACCAACCGGAAGTCGGAGTGCTGTTCATCCCGGGCACCCAGGGGGCGGAACTGGCGGCTTTCCAGCACCCGCAGCAGTTTCGATTGCAGGGCCATGGGCATGTCGCCGATTTCATCCAGGAACAGGGTGCCGCCGTTGGCCTGGGCCAGCAGGCCTTCCTTGGCCTGGTCCGCACCGGAGAAGGCACCCTTGGTGTGGCCGAACAGTTCGCTTTCCAGCAGGCTGTCCGGGATGGCGGCACAGTTGACCACCACCATGGGGCCGTTGGCCCGGTCAGACATGTCGTGGATCCCCCGGGCAACGACGTCTTTGCCACAGCCGGTTTCGCCCTGGATCAGCACCGACAGCTGGCTGCCGGCGGCACGCACTACCTGGGCCCGCAGGTTGACCATGGCTTCAGAGTTACCAACCAGGGTGTGGGCCAGTTGGTTACAGCGCTGGCGCAGGGTTTCGGCGTCGTGCAGGTGGTCCAGGGAACGTTTGAGCATGCGCCGCTGCCACACCTGGTCGCGGGTTTGCAGCTGGCTGATCCACTGGTGCACCAACAGTTGTTTGATGCCGGCGTACAGGGGCTGGCTGATGATGCCTTGCCAGTCCGGGTGGTCGCCACACAGTACGAGCATGCCAAGCGTGCGGCCATCTGTGCCTTTTAACGGTTCCAGCCAGAAACTTCTCGGGCGCCCACTGAGTTCCAGGAGGTTCTGGAAGCCGGCATGGTCCAGCCGGTAGCTGGCGGCGCGGGTGAGCTCCCGGGGCTGACCGGTTTGCAGCACGTGGGCGAAGGGGTGGCTGAAGTCGTTACAGTCGAATTCGCCCGCTTCGTCCAGTTTGCCGCAGTGGAGGGTTCGGCCGCTGAGGTCGAGTTCCAGCGCCCAACAGCGGGCCAGCCCGAAGATGTTTTCGAGCTGACTTGTAGCGGTTTTGAGCAGCGCCGGCAGGGTATCCTGTTTGATCAGTGCCACCGCGAAATCGATGCCGGTGTGCAGTTCCTTCTGCATGCGCCCCACGTTTCTGCTTCCATAATGATTACTTGGGAGTTCGTCGCCCGCGCATCCTGCGGGGTGGCTTTCCAAAACACGCTGTGAATACATCCTTGTACGCTCCGCTCCGCCATCCATGGCTCCGCAGGGTTTTGGAAAGCCACCCCGCAGGCTACGCTCCGTTCGATTTAAACGTCAGGCAACAACGCCTGTGAACTTGTTGTCGCTCACAGCCAGAGTGACCTTGGTCACCGGCTCCCTGGCCGCCAGCTTCTCCAGCAGCGCCAACGACACCGGCGGTAACAGTTCGCCTTCGATGATCGACTCCAGCATCCTTGCACCGTTTTCACTTCGGGTGGCGCGGCTGCGGATGGCTTCTACCAGGCCGTCTTCCAGTTCCACGTCGGTGTGGTAGCGGGCTTTGATCTGGTCGGCCAGGCGCTGGAGTTTGTCGCCGACTATGCGGTTGAGGGTGTCTTCGCCCAGCGGCAGGTAGGGCACCACTTCCATTCTGGCCAGCAACGCGGGTTTGAAGAAGTTGGCCAGTTCCGGGTACAGGGCTTCTTCGATCTTTTCCGGTGCTTCGGCGTGGTTGACGATGGTCTGGTAGCCGAGGTTGGAGGTGAGGAAAAAGACGACGTTTTTGCAGTCGATCAACCGGCCTTCGCCGTCCGCCAGTTCGCCTTTGTCGAAGGCCTGGTAGAACAGGTTGAGGACTTCCGGGTGGGCTTTTTCGACTTCGTCGAGCAGCACCACGGAATAAGGCTTCTGGCGGATGGCTTCGGTGAGGATGCCGCCTTCGCCGAATCCGACGTAGCCTGGGGGTGAGCCGATCAGGCGGGAGACGGTGTGCTTCTCCTGGTATTCGGACATGTTGATGGTGGTGAGGAACTGGCGGCCGCCGTAGAGCAGTTCGGACAGTTGCACTACGGTTTCGGTTTTGCCCACGCCGCTGGGGCCCACCAGCAGGAAGGCGCCCATGGGGCGGCCCGGCCGGCGCAGGTCGGCGCGGGCAGTGAGCAGGTGCTGGTGCAGGCAGTCTATGGCGGTGTCCTGGCCTTTGATGTGGGCCTGCAGGTAGGCCGGCAAGTGGGTGATTTTTTGCAGTTCGTCGGTGGTCATGCGGTTGACCGGGATGCCGGTCCAGTCGGCGATGACTTCGGCGACCTGGCGAGCGTCCACGCGGGCATGGACCAGGGGTTCATCAGCTTGCAGCTCGGCCAGTTCCTGTTCGATGGCGGCGGCTTCGCTTTTCAGGTCCGGGCGCTCTTCAGTTTCCAGATCAGCAGCGTTTTGATCCGCTTCTGCCCCAGGCTGTTCACCGGTCAGCAGCTGTTCGCGGATTTCGACCAGTCGGGCTACCAGTTCGCGCTGGTCGTTCCAGCTATGCTCCAGGGCTTCGGATTCGGCGGTCAGGTCGGCAATGCATTGCTCAAGTTCCTGTTCCCTCTCGCTGTCGACGTTCTGGCCCAGGGTGTGTTCCCGGCTCAGCAGGTCCTGCTCCATGGCCAGCTGGTGCAGCTCACTGCGCACGTGGCTCAGGCGCCGTGGCGGAGTGCTCAGGTTCAGGCTGACCCGGGCGCAGGCGGTGTCCAGCACGTCGATGGCTTTGTCCGGCAGTTGGCGGCCGGCCAGGTAGCGGGCAGACATTTCCGAGGCGGCTTTCAGGGCGCTGTCGGCGACCAGTACCTGGTGGGCTTTTTCGTAGACGGTGCGCAGGCCACGGAGGATGTGGACGGCTTCGCCCGGGGTCGGCTCGTCCAGGGCGACTGGTTGAAAGCGGCGGCTCAGGGCCGGGTCTTTTTCGAAGTATTTCTTGTACTCGCGCCAGGTAGTGGCAGCGATGGTACGCAGCTCGCCGCGGGCCAGGGCTGGCTTCAGCAGGTTGGCAGCGTCGGAGCCGCCTTCGCTGTTGCCGGCGCCAATGAGGGTGTGGGCTTCGTCGATGAACAGGATGATTGGCGTAACCGAACCTTTCACGGCTTCGATCACGCCTTTCAGGCGCTTCTCGAACTCGCCTTTAACGGAAGCCCCGGCCTGCAAAGCCCCCATGTCCAGGGTCCAGAGTTCAACCTTTTTCAATCGGTCCGGCACGTCACCATTCACGATGCGCAGGGCCAGGCCTTCCACCAGGGCGCTTTTGCCCACGCCGGCGTCGCCCACCACGATGGGGTTGTTCTTGCGGCGGCGGCAGAGGATGTCGATCATCTGGTCGATCTCGGCATCGCGGCATACCACCGGGTCCAGCTTTTCTTCCCGGGCCAGCTTGGTGAAGTCGGTGGCGTAGCGCTTGAGCGGGTCCATATCGGTATCCGCCAGAGGCCTGGCCGCGCCGTTTTCGGTCAGTTGCGGGCGCTCAACGGAGCCTTCGGTTAGCCGGTCAAACTGCTTGCGCAGCTGTTCCCGGTTGATGTCCACCAGGGCCTGGGCCACCCGGGGCATCAGGTAGCGGTCGGAGTTCATCAGCAGGGCCAGGAACACCGCGCCGGAGCGCAGTTCGGTGTGGCCCAGTTCGGTAGAGGCCAGCAGCCAGGCATCCTGTAGCAGCTCCACCAGCAGCGGCGAGAACGAGGGATACGGCTCGGCAGTCTGGGGCTCACCGTTCAGGCTGTCGCCCACCAGCGGCTGCAGTTGCTGGTGGTTGATGCCTGTGTGTTCCAGGATCTGGCGGACGTCAGAAAACGGTGTTTCCAGCAGCTTGAACAGCAGGTGCGCCGGGGTAATCTCGGCGCCCTGACGGCTGATGCACAGGGCAGCGGAGGCTTCCAGCGCCTGGCGTGAAATGTCGTTGAGGCGCCCGATCAGCGCCGGCAGTTCTACCCGAATCACAGTGATGTCCTTATTTCGGTAGTTGGTCCAGTACGCTGAGCACATCCCTGATGCGTTCGTTCAGCGCAATGTTGTACAGGTGATAAATCCCGGATATGGCCGCCACAAACAACCCCCCGATCAGCCAGGCGGGCAACCCGGTGCGCAACCGGTTACGGGCAGGGGCCAGGTTTGCCAAGGCATCGGTCAGCGGCCGGGGTTCCCGGTCACCGCGCAGTTCCCGCAGCTGTTCGTACAGGCCCCGGACAATCTTCTCGTATTCATCGCGGCCGTTTTCCATCACCTTGTAACGGCCCTCAAAACCCAGACACAGGCACAGGTAGATGAAACCCAGCATGTCCCGGTAGCGTTCCGGCTCTTTTTCCATCCGGGCCAGGATGGCGAACACCTTCTCACCACCCCAGGTTTCGTTGTGGAAACGGGACAACAGGGAGTGTTGTGACCACACACTGTGGGCGCCCCAGTCGGTGCCCAGCACCGCTTCATCAATAAATGCGCACAGCACATAGCGGTATGCCACCACCGTGGGGCGTTCGTAGCCCTGCTCCACCAGTTCACGGTCGATGGCCGCCACTTCGTCGGTTACCTGCTGGTACAGGCTTTCCACATCCCGGAAATCCGCCAGCCGGCGAACCCGGATAACCAGCCCCAGGAGAGGTGTCGCCGCGTCGATCAGGCGGTTTTCTTCCTGCCCTCGCAGCTGGAATCCGCTGTTGGCAAAGTCATTGCGGGAACCCGGGCTGTCGTTGTCGGCAAACAGAAGGTCACTGAATGCACGATCACCCGAATCCCTGGTGCTGCGCGGTCTGTCCATTACCGGTGCATCTGTCATGATTTAGCTCCTGATTGCCCAGAATTGCATTTCCAGCCCCGGGTAACTGCCGGCCACGTGGAAGGCAAAGCCGCTGGCGTTGTCGAGCATCTGCCAGGCCTGGCTCTGGTCGTCCAGCCGGAAGTACACGAAACCGGCGTGATACGGCAGCTGGCGCGGTGCCACCGGCAAGGCGGACAGCGGAATGCCGGGCAGCTGCAAGCTGATGAGATCGCGGATTTTCTCCACCGAGGCCACCTTGCACTGCTGCACAAACTGTTTGCGCAGGTCGTCAAGCGGCATGTCGGCCTTCACCGCCAGGATGAACTCGGCATCCATGATCAGCTGGCCATCCTGGACCGGGGCCACTGTCAGGCCGTACTGGCGCTGCTGCAGGGCGATCGACAAGGCACGCGGCTCCAGAACGGTACTCAGGGCCTGCCGCAGAATCTGCATCAGCGGGCTGAAACACGCCACTGGCAGGTCGTGGTCGTAAGGGGTGAACTCCCTTGGCAACCGGCTTTCGTCGGTGAAGGTCACCAGCTCGCCGCAGAGCTCCAGCAACACCTCATACAGCCGCTCCGGATGCAACTGGCGCAGCCGGGCCAGGTGCATAAACCGGGGGTGGGCACGGTTCAGCATCTGCAACAACATGAAGTCCGACACATCCGCCACACCACCCTGCCCCGGCGCACCCACTCGCTCGGCGATGTTGCGGGCCCGCTCCTGCATCAGCCCGGCCATCTCTCCGACAAACCGCTGAAGCCGGGGTGCAGAACGCACACTGAGCATGGTGGGCAGGAAGTTCGGATCCATCACCAGGCTGCCATCCGGGCGCTTTTCCAGGATCCGGCCAACGGCAAGGCTGGCGTAGGCACTGCGGTCTTCCCGCTCCAGCATCAATCGCGGCGCCACCCGGCCCACATCGATGCTGTGGGCGTCGCCATCCACCGAATGCAGGTCGCGGATCTCTACAGTTTGTGCCCGGAACCGGCCGGCGACCGGGGCATCCGGCCATTCCACTTCTGCCAGGGTATCGCTGCCCAGGGGCAGTGCCAGGAACACCACCTGGTTGGCCACCGAGGCATCGGTGATTTCCAGGGGCTCCGGCATTACGTCGTCCTGGGGCAGGTTGAACCGGGTGCCGTCTGGAAACAGCCCGCAGGCCCGCACCAGCCCGACCCGGCCAAAGCTCAGGTACTCGGCGTTCAGTTCCAGGTCGCTGAAGCCATACAGGTGGTCAGACACCGCCAGCGCCCGCTCGTTAATCTGGTGCTCCAGGTATCTTTGTTGCTGCTGGAAATGCTGGGGCTTGATGAACAGCCCGTCACTCCAGACCACTCGGTTGGTGACTGCCATCAGCTTTCATCCGAACGTGTCAGTTTTACTTCCCGCTCGCGCAGGTTGACCAACAGGTGGTAGCGGCCGCCAATGGGGTCCACCCTGACCACCTTTTTCCACTGGGACAGGTTGGGGTAGGCATAGAAAGCAATCACAGCGATAAACCGGGTGTCCTTGCTGATTTCGAACGGCTCCACAAACTTGAACTGGCCCGGCACCAGGGTGTAATCGCTGTGGTCCACATAGTTGCGGCCCAGGGAATCTTCCAGGTCGGTCAGCAGCTGGTCGAAATCACCGGCCATCAGCAGCGAGCTGTCCCGCAACTCGATGATCTGGAACGCGATGGGTGTGGGCGCCAGGGATTCGTTCGGGTTTACATTCGGTTCCGCCAGCATGGTCAGGTCCACGCGGCTGGGCAGGTCTTCCGGATAGCCCACGGGAATGTCGGGATCCCACAGCACCTTGGCGGTCTTGGTCACCGCGTTGTACGGGGTGCTGCACCCCACCATCAACATAACAACCGCCAGCAAGCTCCATTTGCAGTACTTCATCAAACATTCTCCCTCTGTAGTTGGCGCAGATGCTGGTCATAAGCCTGGTCGAACACCTCCTGGAAGAGGCGCTCGAAACCCTGCTGACGACTGGATCTGAGTTCGCGGTAATAGTGTTGGTACATGTTCCAGGCCCAGCGGCCTTCGTCTTCGTTGTCTTGCAGGCCACGGCGGTAACCGTGGAACCGGCGCAACAGGGCCTCCGGTGAGAAGGCATAAAGAATCGCTTCCAGGGCTTCCCGAATGGCTTCACGGGTGGCCTGCTGATGATGGTTCAGGCTCTCCAGGCTTTCCCGAACTGCAGCCGGGGCAGACAAGTGCACCGGGCTGCGCTCGGCGGCAAACAGGGTCTGCATGGTGCAGGTGTAGTCGTCACCCAGGCGCAACGGGTTGTCTTCAATCGGCTGCAGGCGGGTGCGCAGGGCCCGGTGCCGCGAATCTTCACCCTGATGCAGGGCCAGCAGGCCTTCGACCGTGGCTTTCAGGGTCTGGCCGGCCTCTTCCAGAAACAGGCGCATTTCATCGCTGTCGGCAAAGTCAATCTCGGCTTCCATACCGCGCATCAGGGGGGCACCGCTGATGTGTTGCCGGCTGGTGTCTTTGGCTTCCCGACTCTGTTCCGTGGACTCTGACATGCCCTGTCGCTCCTGTGTGTTTGGCCAGGGAGCCAGCGGGTCTTCGCTGATCGGCTCCCCCGCCGGGGTGTGCAGTCCCTCAAGAGGCTCGCGGCCATCCGGCAGCGCCTGGCCGGATTCCGACCGCAACAACGAGCCTTCGGCTACATCCACCAGTTGTCTATGCTGGCCGGCGTCTTCTTCCATCCCGCTGTTAACGGCCGCCTCGCCATTGAGCTCTGCCCGCATCCGGTACCGGCCAATGGTGAGTGTGTCACCATGGTTCAGCCGCGCCCTGCGGCCCCGGCCAACAGGCTGGCTGCTGCTGTTGATGTAGGTTCGGCCGCTACGGTCGATCAAGCAGAAGCCGCCATCCAGGTAACGAACCTCGGCATGGCCGGCTACAGCGCCGGTGCGATGGGGCGACAACCGCCAGGTATCGTTGGCGGCCGTGCCGATAGAGCCGCCACCGGTACTGAATTTGTGTTCAATGCTGGCACCACCGCCGGTTTCGGTCGGGTTGATGATCACCAGGGTTAATGCTGCTGTCCGGTTTGACACCTGTCTGGCTCCTTGCCTTATCGTCGTATCTGGATGCGCACCGCCGGGCGTTCACGGGCCCGCTCCGGTGTTACAAATGAATTCCAGCCGAGGCGCACATCCTCGCCCAGCTGCATGGGCCGGATATCCTTGGGCCGCATCTGCAGTTCCAGGTCGTAGGCCAGCTGCTCCCGGGTGGTGAATTCCACCAGCTTCACCAGCCGCTCATGGTCACGGCCGTTGGGCAGGAAATCCGCAAAGCGGCGCCGGCTCAGGTTGCGCAGGCGCAGGATAAACTTGCCGCTGCGGTCCCGGATGCTGGAGCCCACCAGGGTGTCCTGGCCCAGGCTGGCATTGGCCTGACCCAGCCGTGTTTGCTGGTCTGGCCCGATGGCCACCTTACGCAACACCCACTGTTCGATGCTGACGTCTTCCAGGTCGAAACAATGTGCGACAATGCCGCTGACCACTTCCGGCGACCGGCTGCGGCCCGCCATCTGGCCGGCGTAGGCCAGCATCTTGGACCAGTTGACCGGCGTGGCTTCCCGCAGACGGCTGTCACCCAGCCCCACCAGGGCAAACACCAGTTCGGAAAAGCCGTCGCTGGCACCCGGCTGAAACCGCACGTAATACCGGTACTTGCGCCAGGCCCGGTGAAACAGGGTCACCAGCCGGTGATTGAAAAAATCCAGGAAGTGCCGGCGCACCCCCAGATCCTGGCCCGCTTCCCAGGCCAGGTCCTCCAGGTAGTACCCGGGCAGTGGCGACTGGGAGCCATGCAGGCCGAGAAAGCTCACTTCCATCTGGTAAGGCGCGTGTTCATGTTCCGGCGACAGGGCCGAAACCACATCACTGCCCGGAAAGCCCAGACCGGCCGAGGCCGAGAACCGGATACGCTCCTGCCGGGGCTCGCCGTTGCCGGAGTTTTCCAGGTCGTCGCCGTGGTGCCGGTGAATCAGGTCCACCAGCTGGAAAAAACTGTAACGCCGCGCGTTGCCGAGGACAGGTTCCAGCCCGGCTACATCAGCGGCTGCTGACCTTGCTGTAACGTCCATGTGTACCGTTCCTGGTTGTCTGTATTCACCACTTCCAGCTGGTGAAAGGCATTAATGCTCGCGTAAAGCGCAAAGAACTGACTCAGTACCGTGCCGAACAGGTACAGATCGCCCTCGCTGCCGAAATTCTGCTGATCCAGCTTCAGCACCGAACGAATGCCCCGCACCGGCAAGCCGCGCACCATGCGGTCCACCGGCTGGGTGGCAATCTCGCTGATGCCCGCCAACCGCTTCTGGGAAACCCGTTCCGCCTGCCGGTCGACCAGGGCACGGAAGTCGTACACCCGCAGCACCGTGCGCAGGGCATCCACATCCAGCATGGACAGGTAGTTCAGGGACAGATTGGAAATCAGCGTCCACAACAGGCTACCATCCAATGTTGGCCGCAGCGTGGCCGTGGGCCGGGTAATGTTGCTGAACGAGGCAAACGCCGGCGTGGTCTCGGTGGCCATGCAGATCTCCCCCACCGCCAGTTGCTGGGGCAGCTGCCGGTTGGTACAGATCAATGTCAGCGACACCGCTTCCTGCCGGTTCATACATTCCGACTCGTCACCCCGGACAAACGAAATGTAGTGATCAAAGCCATCTCCCCGAACGCTCTCCCGGGTACGCACCCGGTAATACAGCGCGGTACGGCCACGGTCCCGCTCCACCTCGTGCTGGAAACTCTCGAACGCGGTATACAGCCTGGGCTCACCGCGCCCGGAACGCCCTTCCAGCCAGCCTTCCACCTGCTCGATACTGAACACTTCAAAATGCTCCGGGCAGCGGCTGGAGGGCGAAATACGGTACTCGGTCTGCCGGCCGTTCAAATCCACCGGCTCCCCTTCGTGGCTGAACAGATTCACCGCCGGCGTGCAGTACAGCTGCATGGAATCCCGGGTAACCCGGGCATCCGGTGGCAGAATCCGCCTGAAATGAAAACGCAGACTGATCTCATCCGCCTGCACCGCCGGCAAACGGGACTTCAGCCCGCCGATATCCACAAACCGGAAGGCCTCCGGAAAGCTCAGGTACTCCTGGATAATGCGGTACCCGGCATAGGCATTCTTCGGATACGGCAAAATCGCCTCATCCGCCGCAAAACCCACCGGCTGCAACAGCGACGACGGCAGGTTGTAGACGTTCTCGCCCACCACCAGCTCCATACGGCTGAGGTAATGGTTCAGCCACAGGTACAGGGTTTCAGCGGTGTGGTTATCGCCGCCCAGATAGAACCGCAGACTATCCAGCCCCAGAGCGTTCAACGGCTGGTCCGTATGCAGGGCCAGGTCGACGGTGACCGAAGACACTTCCCGGGAATGCTCGGCATGGGCCTCCGCCACACTGACCGGAAAGATATCCACAGCCCGGCAAGTCCGGAACCGGCACTGAGTCTGACGGCTGGCCTCGCCCAAGGGCCGGCTCTTGATTTCGGTATGACGCTCAACGGTTTGCCGCTCACTGATGGCGTGCAGTTGCGGGTCAAAGCGCATAATGGTGCAGCTGGGCACCGGCCGCAGATAATTCGGCCAGAGCATGTTCAGCAGCGAATGGGTCAGCTCAGGAAACTCGTCCTCAACCTTCTCCCGCAATTTGCCGGTCAGAAAGGCAAAGCCTTCCAGCAACCGCTCCACATCCGGGTCGGTGCTTTGTTCGGACAAAAAGCGGGTAAGCTGCGGATGCGCCTCGGCAAATTCCCTGCCCTGCAACCGCAGAAAGCTCAACTCATCCCTGTAGAACCTGTTCAACTTCATTGTTTACTGCACCTTGTTACTGCACCCTTACTTCGGCCTGTCTGGCTCCGAGCCAGGATGAGGGTAGGCCTTCCAAAAGACGCTTCAAGCCCGTCCGTGGGACGCTTGAGCTCCGCCATCCATGGCTCCGCACACTTTTGGAAAGGCTACCCACACCCCGTCTCTCATACTTGCCGTCAAAGTCACCCGGACCGCAAACACTCAGGTTTGCCGGAGGGGGCGGGGATGCTTTTCTGCCGGGAAAAAAGATGTCTGAGCGAAGCGAGTTGTTTTTTCCCGGCAGAAAAGCATCCCCGCCCCCTCCGAACTCCAATGTCTGCCCCAGTACCAAGCAGGCCCCGACTCAGATAACCCGGTAATAGCGCTTATCATCGAGGACCAGGTCAATGGTGGTCCGGTCGTCACTCCCGGCAACCTGCAGGTAAACCGTCACCTGAAACTTCAACTGCAACGGGTCCGGCCCCGGCGGCAAGGCCACCACATCCACCCGCTTGACCCGCGGCTCAAACTTCTCGATGCACTGACGAATCGCCCCCCGAATCTGGATACTCAGATCCAGCGTACCCAGGGTGGCATCGTTGAAATCCAGCAACCCGAGATCCGGTACGCTGGCGCTGTTGCCCGGATGGGCGTTCAGCAGGCGCACCAGGTGGCGCTTGATGGATTCCACCACATGGGTCACTTCACCCATTCCCTGCCCCTGGGGGGCAGCAGCCTGTTCGAGCCGTTCAAACAGGCTGCCGGTATTGCGAACGCCGTCAGTACCGGTGTCGCCGAACACGGATTAATCCTTGTCCAGGCGGCCAACCAGCGACAGTTCGAAGTTGGCACCCATGTACTTGAAGTGCGGGCGCACGGCCAGGGAGACCTGGTACCAGCCCGGATCGCCTTCCACATCGGAGACTTCCACGTGGGCGGCGCGCAGCGGACGGCGGCTGCGAACATCTGCCGGCGGGTTTTCCTGGTCGGCCACGTACTGGCGAATCCAGGTGTTCAGTTCCCGCTCCAGGTCCTGGCGCTCCTTCCAGGAACCGATCTGCTCGCGCTGCAGTACCTTGATGTAGTGGGCCAGGCGGTTCACGATCATCATGTACGGCAGCTGCGTGCCCAACTTGTAGTTGGTTTCCGCTTCCTTGCCTTCCTTGGTGTTCGGGAACTGCTTGGGCTTCTGTACCGAGTTGGCGGAGAAGAACGCCGCGTTGTCGCTGCCTTTGCGCATGGTCAGGGCGATGAAGCCTTCTTCCGCCAGTTCGTATTCGCGGCGGTCGGTGATCAGCACTTCGGTCGGGATCTTGGCTTCCAGCTGGCCGAAGGATTCGAAGGTGTGCACCGGCAGGTCTTCCACCGCACCACCGCTTTGCGGGCCGATGATGTTCGGGCACCAGCGGTACTTGGCGAAGCTTTCGGTCAGTCGGGTAGCCAGCAGGTACGCAGTGTTGCCCCACAGGTAGTGCTCGTGGTCGCCGGACACTTCTTCCTTGTAGTTGAAGCTGCGCACCGGGTTCTCGGTGGGGTCATAGGGCACCCGCAGCAGGAAGCGCGGTGCGGTCAGGCCCAGGTAACGGGCGTCTTCGGATTCCCGCAGGGAGCGCCACTTGGCGTACTTCGGGCCTTCGAAAACGGCGCTCAGTTCCTTGATCGCCGGCAGTTCCTGGTAGCTGTCGACGCCAAAGAACGACGGCGCCACCGAGGACAGGAAGGGCGCGTGGGACATGGCGCCCACGGACGACACGTACTGCAGCAGCTTCATATCGGGAGTAGACGGGCTGAAGGCGTAGTTGCCGACAATGGCACCCACCGGCTCACCACCGAACTGGCCGTATTCGGCCGCATAGATGTGCTTGTAGAAGCCGGTCTGGGTAACGTCCGGTGCAAACTCGAAGTCTTCCAGCAACTCCTGCTTGGTGGCATGCAGGATGTCGACTTTGATGTTCTCGCGGAATTCGGTGCGGTCGACCATCAGCTTCAGGCCGCGCCAGGACGATTCCAGTTCCTGCAGCTTGGGTGCGTGCAGGATTTCATCCATCTGGGCGCTGATCTTGCGATCCAGCTCCACCACCATCTGGTCCACCAGGGCCTTGTTGACCGGCTGGCCTTTTTCGTCGCTTTTCAGCAGGTTGGCGATAAACGTGGCCACCCCTTTGCGGGCAACATCGTAACCTTCGTCGGCCGGTGCCATGCGGCTGTTGGCCATAACCTGGTCCAGCAAGGACCCTTGTGCTACGGATTCGGAGGCAGCAGATTGCTGCACAGCAGTATCAGACATACCACATCCCTTCAGTACGTGATTGATAATCGGTGTTGGTTACCGGGTTCCGGTGGTGCGCTTACTCGCCGCCGTCGGTGGCCAGTTCAAGCTCCGCCAGCAGTTTTTCCCGGGCGCTGTCGTTGTCCAGCAGTTCCTGCAGCTTGGAGCGGAAGGCCGGTACGTTACCCAGTGGGCCCTTGAGGGCAACCAGGGCTTCGCGCAGTTCGATCAGCTTTTTCAGCTCGGGCACCTGGCGGGCGATGCTGTCCGGAGAAAAGTCGTCCAGGCCCTGGAAGTCCAGGTTCACCGGCAGGTCGTCGGCATTGTCTTCGAGCTTGTTGGAAACGGTGGTGGAGAGGGTCAGGCCCGCTTCCTTCATGACCGAACGGAAGTTGTTCTTGTCAACGGAAATGGCCTTGCGGTCTTCGATGGGGGTTTCTTCAGCATGGCCCTTGAAATCGCCAACCACGAACATTTTCAGCGGCAGCTCGGTTTCAGCCTGCTGGTCGCCGGTGGCGGGGACATACTTGATATTGATGCGCTCTTTAGGCGCGACAGAACCGTCTTTGGCAGACATGGCGTGCTCCCTGTGCAATTCATTTGCAGTGTCGTTCAATCCCTGAAGCCGGCCATCCTGGCAGGCAACGGCGCAAACTGTACACAGATGATCCGCTGTTCTCAAGCAGGCGCTGGCGAGAAATGACCTGAAATGTGCAGTCGGGCAAACTTTTGCCAGATTGCCCTGCCGCCCGCCATAACGCGCTTTCAGTCAATGACGGCGATTCACACCAGGGCTATACTCGGCCCACCCTCAGAGGAAAAAACCATTAAAACCAAGGAGCCAGACCATGAGTGACCTGAAAGCGAAATTCGATGACGCGGTAAACTACATCCAGTCCGCCGAAGGCGACTTCAAACCCTCCAACGAACTGAAGCTGGAGTTCTACGCCCTGTACAAGCAAGCCACCGAAGGCGATGTTTCCGGCAAGCGCCCGGGCATGATGGACTTTGTTGGCCGTGCCAAGTACGACGCCTGGGAAAAGGTCAAAGGCACCTCCAGCGACGAAGCCATGCAGAAGTATATCGACAAGCTGGAAGCCCTGAAGTAACCGAGGCGAGCCCTGGGCCCGGAGCGCCCTGCTCCGGGCAGACAGCCCCTCGCCCGGTGGCTGCAGGTCTTTTTTGCACCATTCAAACGTTTGTCATATGATGCGCGCACCATAACAACAACAAGCTTTCCGGAAGAGTGCGTAACATGAATATTACCCAGGCGCTGGAGCAGTCACGGCCCGGCATGGTCGACGAAGTTCAGGCGGCCATTCGCAAACACCAGCTCAATCAACGTGCCGAACAAACCTACCTGCACTGGATCAGCCGCTTTGTGCTGTTTCACGATCTGACCGACCCCGACAACCTTGCCGAAGAAGAGCAAAGGCAGTTTCTGGCGTATCTGAGTGACAAGATGCAGTTGTCCCGGGCCCGGCTGAACCAGGCTACCCAGGCACTGACATTTTTCTACCGGGATGTGCTGGGCAAACCGGTGGCGCTGGAATCGGCGGCCTGACGGCTACCGGCGCTCGGTCATGTTGAGATTGAAGGTGTCGTAGGTGCGGTTCTCCGGTGGCCGGATCACATAGTTGTTGCTGTGGGTCTGGCCGGGAATCACCTTCGGATTGCTGAAACGGATATCCACGGGAATTTCCGAGCGGCCCAGGTCAGTCCGGTCGTCCCTGGGCTGAAACGCCAGCGGGTCCAGGTAGAAGTCATCATCTTTTCCTGCCTGCACCGGCACACCGGCTGCCGGCGCCTCCAGGCCACCCTCGATCACCGTGTTCGCCAGGGCTTCCTCTTCGATGGCCCGGAACGGGATGGTGTCAATGGTTGAACGCTGCTCAGGTTCGAAAGCAGACTCCGCACTCTGCGCCTGCACCACAGCCGGCACCAGCACCGTAATAGCCAGCACCGTAATAGCCAGCACCATACCCGCCACAAGGGGCGGCCTTAGCCACGGTTGCTCTGTGCTCTGTCTGTTGCTGCTCATGGTATCTTCCTGAATCCTGGCTATCCGGTGCGGCACATCACTGATGACGCCCTGCGCACACTTAGTCTGTTCAGTTTATCGCCAACCCTGGGAGTTTTCCGGCAAGACTGGTCAAAGTGTGACCACCTTCACGTGTCCCTGCAGGCCATTCAGCAGTTGACCCGGATCCGCCCCGGCGATATGAATGGGCAAACTCTTTCACCTGACCTTTGAAGGCCTTATGGATACCAACGTTATTACCCCGGAAGGCTATGCCGAATTGCAGCAGGAACTGGACGACCTGTGGCGCAAGGAACGCCCGGAAGTGACCAGGAAGGTACAGTGGGCGGCCAGCCTGGGCGATCGTTCAGAGAACGCGGATTACCAGTACAACAAGAAGCGATTACGCGAAATCGACCGGCGGGTGCGATTCCTGAGAAACCGGCTGTCGAAACTGCGGGTGGTGGAGTACAGCCCGGTGCAGGAGGGCAAGGCCTTCTTTGGCGCCTGGGTAACCCTGGTTGACGAGGACGACAACGAACTCACCTTCCGGATTGTCGGACCGGACGAGATCTACGGCAAAAACAACTACGTCTCGGTGCATGCGCCGGTGGTCAAAGCCTGCCTCGGCAAAAGCGAAGGCGACGAAATCAGGGTGAGAACCCCGGAGTCGACCAAGCTGTGGGAAATCGATCGAATCTGTTACCAGCAGCCATAAAAAAACCCCGCGGGTAACGGGGTTAAGGCTAGCGCTGTGCTGGAGGGGGAGGCAGGCAACGGGTCACCCGCCTCCGCATCTACAGTACCCATTATCCTCACCTCTCATTACCTGCCTGTGGCCACGGAATTACCTTTTGGCAAGACATCACGCCCTTGGCTCCGGCCGGAAATTAGGTTGAACACTCTAGCGCCCGCCATTAGTTTGCAGGTAATTGATCCGATTTCCCTGTTAACGGAGACACACCGATGAATACCAAGAAGCTGCTGAACCTGGCACTGGAAGGCATTGATACCCTGGGCTTCCGCCTGGACGACATGGGCATTACCAGCAAGCTCAACCGGCACAATATTGCCGCCTTTGTGATGGCAGAACAGAAGCACCTGGAAGGGGAATGGGACAGCCTGCAGGCCAGGGTTGACCGTCGTCGCGCCCAGTTTGACCAGCTGGTACAGACCGTCGAAAGCCGGGCCGAGATCGTTATCGGGCCGGTACTCAGCCGGGTAAACCGGTTCCGCGCGAGCCAGTAAGCAGTCAGGCTTTGCCGGGTTCCGCCGTTGACGTTCGTTCATCAGCGGAATCCGCTGCAGGCTCCACCGAGGTAGCCTTGATCCGCTTTCGCACGCCGGTGAAGGCCGGCATGTGCACACTGACCGTAAGCCCCGGCGGCTCCTCGCCCGGATGGGTGTCGCTGAGCAGAATCTGGCCCTGGTGGATCTCGGCCACCGCACTGACCAGGCTCAGCCCCAAACCATTACCCGGCAATGACCGGCTCTTGCCGACCCGGTAGAAACGCTGGAACACCTGGTCTTTCTCGTCGCCCGGAATGCCGATACCGGAATCCCGCACTTCAAACACCGCCGCAGCACCTTCCCGCCGCACCGCCACCACGATACCGCCATGCTCGGGAGTGTACTTGATGGCGTTATCAATCAGGTTGCTGACCATCTGGAACAACAGGTCGCGATCACCTTCAATCATCACCCCGGAGGCCATCTCCTGGGTAAAGGTCTGCTCCTTGTCTTCCGCCAGGGCTTCATAAAGCTCGCAGGCATCACTGACCAGCTCATCCAGCGACACCACCTTCATATCGGCGGAATTACCCCGGGTTTCCAGCCGGGCAATCCGCAGCAGGGCGTTGAAAGTCGCCAGCAGTTGATCGGCTTCCGCAACCGCCCGGCCTACCTGTTCACGGGCCTCGTCGTTATCCACAGCAATCAGGGTGTTTTCCAGCTGGTTACGCAGGCGGGTCAGCGGGGTGCGAAGGTCGTGGGCGATGCTGTCCGATACATGCCGGATACCTTCCATCAGGTAAACAATCCGGTCGAGCATCTGGTTCAGGTTTTCGGCCAGCTGGTCAAAGTCGTCTTCGGTACCCCGGGTGGGTATCCGCAACGACAAGTGCCCGTTCATGATCCGTCGCGAGGTGTTGTTGATTACTTCAATGCGCCGCGTGGTACTTCGGCTCATCAGAAAACCACCCAGCAGGGCCAGGGCCAGGGTGATACCCATGCCCCAGTTGATGGCGGTCTCGATCACCCGTTTCAGGCTGGTCAGCTCATCCACATCCCGGCCGACCAGCAGGCGCAGGCCACCCTGGACATCAAAGATACGGGCGCGGGCCAGGCGTTCCGGCCCCTGCCAGCCCACGGTCGGGTTCAGGGTAAAGTTGATCCAGCCACTGTCGGAAGAACGACTGCCTTCCGGCCAGGTTTCAATATTTCCGGCCAGTTTCAGGAAGTCATCGGTGGTCAGCAGGTAGATGGACTTGGCGTTCGGATCCCGGGCGACACGCTCACGGATGATGGTAATGAGCCCGGTCACGCCACGCCCGCGATACTGTTCCGCCAGACCGGCGATTTCCGCCTCGATGGTCTCGTCGGTCTGGGCGGTCATAAAGCCGGCAGTGCGCCAGTAAATGAATGCCAGGAGCAGGAATACAGAGGTGGCAAACACCACCATATAAAGCAGTGCCAGTTGGAACGATGACGTTCTGAGCTGACTAAGCAGTTTCACGCAGCATGTATCCCGCACCCCGAACTGTCTGCAGCAAGGGTGTGTCGAATTCCTTGTCGATCTTGGCGCGCAGACGGCTGATGTGCACGTCGATTACGTTGGTCTGGGGGTCAAAGTGATAGTCCCAGACTTTTTCCAGCAACATGGTCCGGGTAACCACCTGGCCCGCGTTGCGCATCAGATATTCCAGCAAGCGGAATTCCCGGGGCTGGACATCGATATTATGGCCGGCGCGCTTCACGGTACGGGCCAACAGGTCCATTTCCAGGTCTGCTACCTTCAGCACAGTTTCGGTTTCAGCCGCCTGCCGGTTACGGCGGATCAGCGACTCGATCCGGGCCAACAGTTCAGTGAACGAGAACGGCTTGGTGAGGTAATCATCGCCCCCGCCACGCAGGCCTTCCACCCGGTCGTCCACATCACCCAGGGCACTGAGAATCAACACCGGGGTCTGGTTGCCGGTGGCCCGAACGGTCTTGATGATCGACAGCCCGTCCATACCTGGCAGCATGCGGTCGACAATCATGATGTCGTATTCTTCACTGGCCGCCATCATCATGCCTTCCTTGCCGTCGGCCGCATGATCCACCACGAAGTCAGACTCCTTCAGCCCCTTCACCAGGTAACTTGCTACATCCTGATCGTCTTCGATTACCAGCGCTTTCACCGGTGACTCCTCCTGATAGCGGATTTGGTTGCTTACAAGGTTACGAATAACACCGGAACCCGGCCAGTTACGATCTTGTAAGAGGGTGTCGCCTATGACGACGGTCAACAACCGGGCCGGAACCAGCCCAGAGACGCCTCGGTAGTACCTGAGGGCCGGTACTCGGCACTGACCCAGCCAGCGTAGCCCATCCTGTCGAGGGCAGCGAAAACATTCGAAAAGTTAATCTCGCCGGTACCGGGCTCGTTCCGCCCCGGATTATCGGCAAACTGAATATGGGCAATCCAGGGCAGCAGGCACTCCATGGAGCGAACCAGATCTCCCTCCATGACCTGCATGTGGTAGATGTCGTATTGCAGGCGCACGTTATCGGCATCCACCGCTTCAATCAGCTCCATCACCTTGCCGGTGGTATCCAGCAGGAAGCCGGGCATATCCACCCGGGAATTGATCGCCTCCAGGCACAGTGTCAGCCCCGCCTCGGCAAAGCGGTCCGCCGCATACTGAACATTTGCAACCAGCGTGCTCCAGGCCTCCTCCTCTGAAAGCTCCGCCGGCTTGAGCCCGGCCAGGCAATTGAGCCGGGTGTTACCCAGCACCCTGGCATAGGCAATGCCCTGCTCCACCCCGGCCCGGAACTCCTCAACGCGATCCGGCAAACAGGCAATTCCCCGCTCCCCCGCCTGCCAGTCCCCCGGCGGCAGGTTGAACAGCACCTGGGTCAGCCCGCTAGCCTGCAACCGCTGCGCCAGCTCCTCCGCCGGCCACTCGTAGGGAAACAGGTACTCCACCGCCCTGAAACCCGAAGCTGCAGCACGCTCAAAACGCTCGAGAAACGGCACCTCGGTAAACAACATGGACAAATTCGCGGCAAAACGTGGCATCAGCGCCTCCTCAGTCTTTTGGCCCACGGCCCAGCGAGCCCAGCAAGGCCCCGTTCAGATGCTCCAGCTCCAGCAACAAACCGCTGTGGTCCACGTCGCTGTGGCCATTGGCCACCAGCGACAAATATTCGTTGTGAGTCTGCTGCGCCAACGGCAACGTCAGCCCCTCGGCCCGCGCCTCGTCCAGAATCATCCGCATATCCTTCAACTGAATCCGCGCCGGCGCCCCGGGGGCAAAGTCCCGGTCAATCATCCGCTGCCCGTGCAACTCCAGAATCCGGCTACCGGCAAAGCCACCCAGCAACGCCTCCCGCACCGCCGCAGGATCCGCGCCACCCTTAGTCGCCAGCAACAAAGCTTCAGACACCGCACCAATGGTAATCCCCACAATCGCCTGATTCGCCAGCTTCGCCAACTGCCCGGCCCCCACCGGCCCGATCCGGGTACACTTGCCCAACGCCCCGAACACCGGCAACGCCCGCTCAACATCCGCCTCCGACCCCCCGGCCATAATACTCAACCGAGCCTCCGCAGCCCCCACCGTACCCCCGGAAACCGGCGCATCCACAAACCCGGCCCCACGCTCGCCAACCAGCCCCGCCAACTCACGGGCCAGCGACGGCTGCACCGAACTCATATCAACCACCAGCGCCCCCGCCTTCAACGCCCCGATCGCGCCCTGATGCACCAGCACATCCTCAACCACCTGCCCGTTCTCCAGCATAGTGATCACCAAATCCGCGTCCGCCACCGCCTCGGCCGGCGTCGCCGCAATCGTAGCCTCCTCCCGGAATGGCTCACACTTGCTGGCTGTCCGGTTCCACAGGGTCATCGGAAAGCCTGCATCCAGCAGGTTACGGGTCATCGGCGCGCCCATCAGGCCAATACCGAGAAAGGCAATTCGAAGGTTCTTTTGAGTCATCTTTGTTCTTCCTACACGCACGGAGATTGACGAAGCGCTTGGGAGGGCCTTTCCAAAAATTTGCGGAGCCATGGATGGCGGAGCAGAAGCGCCACAGGGGTGTGCCGCAAGGAGCGGTTTTTGGAAAGGCCCTCCCAAGCGCTTCCGCCCCCAATTCTCAGGTAACTGTCAGTGGACGGATTATACAAACAAAAACGCCACCAACCGCGAACGGTGGTGGCGTTTTCAAACCCCAAGGGCCAATGATCAGCTTCAGGCAACCTCGGCCATCTGCAACTTGATCTTCTTCATCGCATTCTTCTCAAGCTGCCGAATCCGCTCCGCAGACACACCATACTTGTCCGCCAGCTCATGCAACGTCGACTTGCTCTCGGTCAGCCAGCGCTCGCGAAGAATATCCTGGCTGCGCTCATCCAGGTTCTCCATCGCCTGCATCAACCGGCCGTTGGAGTCCTCTGACCAGTCGGCATTCTCCAGCTGCACCGCCGGATCACTGCGGCGATCTTCAAGATAATACGCCGGCGCCTGGTAGGCACTGTCTTCATCGTCATCCATCGGACCGTCGAACGCGGTATCCTGGGATGCCAGACGACCTTCCATCTCGCGCACCACCCTGGGCTCTACCCCCAGGTCCTTCGCGACCGCCTGAAGCTCATCGTGGTTCAGCCACGCCAGCTTCTTCTTCTGGCTGCGCAGATTGAAGAACAGCTTGCGCTGGGCCTTGGTGGTGGCCACCTTCACAATGCGCCAGTTGCGCAGAATGAACTCATGGATCTCTGCCTTGATCCAGTGCACCGCGAACGACACCAGCCGCACGCCATACTCCGGGTTGAAGCGCTTGACCGCCTTCATCAGGCCCACGTTACCTTCCTGGATCAGGTCAGCCTGAGCCAGGCCATAGCCTGAATAACTGCGGGCGATATGAATCACAAAGCGCAGGTGGGAGAGCACCAGATGACGGGCGGCTTCCACATCGCCATGGTAGTGAAGCCGTTCTGCCAGCTCTCGCTCCTCGTCCACTGAGAGAACCGGAATGCGACTCGCAGCCTGAATGTAAGACTCGAGATTCGCGCCCGGAACCAGTCTGTCAACCAGCTGTAAACTCGTACCCATGCAATAACCTCCGAACCTGACAGCCGTTAAATATAACAACTGAAACTTTGACCGCCAAGCACCTGATTAGTTCCCGAATTTCCCAGTAACACGTTAAAAATCATACATCTGGGAAATTCCTGAATGCCATTCCAGCGTCGATAACCGGTAACCAAGCTACGCTGGAACAAGCTGTATTTTCAATACGGTTTTCCCGTTATCCGGACCACCCTCCGGCAATATCGCCCGGCTCTATGTCATCCAGATGACGCTTCACTGCCACCCAGGCGCCAAGCCAGCCTAACACCATGGCTGTGATAATCAATGCCAGGGCGCCATCAAAGCCCGGGCCGTGAATCACAAACTCGCTCTGGTAAAGGCTCGCCAGCCGCTCGATGGGGCCGTTCAGCCACCATAGCGAAACCTGGATCAACACCCAGGCGACCACGCCGCCGCCTAAGCCGAACCAGGCGCCGGTATAAAGAAAGGGCCGGCGTACGAAGGCATCGGTGCCTCCCACCAGCTTGGCCACGAGGATTTCATCCCGACGGTTCTCGATAGAAAGCCGCACCGTGTTACCGATCACCAGGATCACCGCCGCACCCAGCAACAGCGCCAACGCCCAGACCGCCCTCGCCAGGATATCGGTAATGGCATTGAGCCGTTGCAGCCAGCCCAGATCTACCTGGACCCGCTCGACGGCATCCATACCTTCCATAAAGGTCACCAGGGCCTGCACGCCGTCGGCAGAGCGGGCATTGTCTTCCGGCGTTACCAGCAGGGTGTGGGGCAACGGGTTGTCGTCCAGGAAATCCAGGGCATCATCCAGCCCGGACGACACCCGGAATTCAGCCAGGGCCTGGTCCCGGTCTACCAGCTCTACCGACAACACCCGTCCATCACCATCAATCTCGGAAGCCAGCTCCCGGGCCTGCTCCACCGGCACATCCAGTGACAGGTAGGCAGTAATCCGGGCACTGTTTTCCCAGCCGGCACTCACGCCCTGCAAACTACCCAGCAACAGCAACAGCGCCACCGGCAAAGCCAGGGCCACACCCATCACCATCCAGGTCATCATGCTGGCCACCGGACTGCGCCACAGCCGCCGGGCGGAATCTTTCGCCACCTTGCGGTGATGGTCCAGATAACTCCGGGCCTGGTTCGATGCCGGTGAGCGGCCGCGGTTGGCGCCCCGGCGCTTATCGGGCTTCTGGCGTGAGTCAGTAACCACTTACACCTCCGCTCAGGGGTGCATCTGAGCCGACAATCATCCGGCCATGGTCCAGGGTCAGCCGGCGCTTGTTCATCTGGTCGATCAGGGCAATATCGTGGGTGGCAATCAGCACAGTAACGCCCACCTGACTGAACTCGGTGAACAGGTGCATGATGTCTGCCGACAGCTCCGGGTCCAGGTTACCGGTGGGCTCATCCGCCAGCAGCACCGGCGGCTTGTTCACCACGGCACGGGCAATGCCCACCCGTTGCTGTTCACCGCCCGACAGCTGCATAGGGTTCATCTTTTCCTTGTTCAGCAGGCCTACCTTGTCCAGGGCCGCCCGCACCCGCCGGCCGATGTCATCCGGCGACGCACCCATCACTTCCAGTGGCATGGCTACGTTGTCGAACACCGTGCGATCAAACAGCAGCTGGTGGTTCTGGAACACCACGCCAATGTGCCGGCGAATGTAGGGAATCTGCCGCCGGGGCAGGCTGTTGAGCTTCTGGCCGCCCACGATCACCTCACCGGCGGTGGGACGCTCCATCACCATGATCAGCTTCAGCAAGGTACTCTTGCCGGCACCGGAGTGGCCGGTCAGAAAGGCCAGCTCGCCCCGGTCCAGGTGGAAATTCACCTGGCGCAGGGCAGTGTGGTCGCTGTCATAGCGCTTGGTTACCTGACGAAACTCGATCATCGGGGGCTTGGGCTCCGTGGCCGGTACTTCAGTCGTCGAACAGGGCGTCTACAAAGGTTTCTGCATCAAAGCTGCGCAGGTCTTCCGCCTGCTCGCCGACACCGATAAACCGGATAGGCAGCTGCAACTGGCGGGCAATGGCGAAAACGATACCACCCTTCGCCGTGCCGTCGAGCTTGGTCAGAGTAATACCAGACACGCCCACCGCCTGCTGGAACACCTGGGCCTGGCTCAGGGCATTCTGGCCGGTGCCGGCATCCAGCACCAGCATCACTTCGTGGGGCGCGGAATCGTCCAGTTTTTTCATTACCCGGACCACCTTCTCCAGCTCGTGCATCAGGTTGTCCTTGTTCTGCAACCGGCCGGCGGTGTCGGCAATCACGATATCGGTACCCCGGGACTGGGCAGACTGGATGGCATCGAAAATCACCGAGGCACTGTCGGCACCCGTGTGCTGGGCAATAACCGGCACATTGTTGCGCTCGCCCCATACCTGCAGCTGCTCCACCGCCGCGGCCCGGAAGGTGTCGCCAGCCGCCAGCATCACCGACTTACCTTCCGCCTGGAATTTCTTGGTGAGTTTGCCGATGGTGGTGGTCTTGCCAACACCGTTCACGCCCACCATCAGGATCACGTAGGGCTGTTTGCCGGTATCGATTTCCAGCGGCCTGGTCACATCCTTGAGCAGGCCATGAAGCTCTTCCCTCAGGGCCTTGCGCAGGGCTTCGCCGTCTTTCAGCTGGTTGCGTTCCAGCTTGTCGGTCAGGGATTCGATGATTTCCGACGTTGCCGTTACCCCCACATCCGCCATCAGCAGGGTGGTTTCGATTTCCTCCAGCAGGTCTTCATCGATCTTCTTGCCAACGGTGAACAGATCCGCCAGGCCGCCGGTCAGGCTGGCGCGGGTCTTGCCCAGGCCCTTCTTGATGCGCTCGAAGACACTGAGCTGAGGCTCTGGCTCTGGCTCTGGCTCTGGCTCTGGCTCTGGCTCTGGCTCTGGCTCTGGCTCTGGCTCTGGCTCTGGAGCAGGCTCGACGGCCGGGGCAGCTTCTTCTACCGGTGCCGGCTCGGCAGGCACTTCGGGCGGTGCCTCCGGTGCGGCCTCAGCCACGGGAGCTTCCGGCGCTTGCTCAGGCTGTACTTCCGGTTCAGGTGCTTGCTCCGGGGCAACCGGTGCCGGGCCCTTGGCCACCTCCGGCTTGCGCTGGGGCACCTTCTCCGGGCGCGGGGCGCGCTTGCGGTTGCCGGCGATATCCAGCACAAAGAACAGGACAAGAAGGGCCAGGAGGCCGATTGAAATCCACTCTGCCGTCATAGTCTTACCATCTGTCTGAAAATGGGCGGGCGAAAAGAAAGCCGGTATTCTAGCAGACTGCCGGCACTAAGTGATGGGGGCTCCGATTATCCCCTGCTCCGGGCTTTCCGGTAACATATCGGCCCGAACCTGATCACCGTTTCACCCACCGGAGCAGCTCCATGGCCAAGCGCAGACCACCCCAACGCAAACCCGCCCCGGGCGCCGCCAGGGCCGGCGGACAGGGCGAGTTGCGCATTATCGGTGGCGACTGGCGCAGCCGAAAGCTCCGCTTTCCGGATGCCGGCGGCGTGCGCCCCAGCCCGGCCCGAACCCGCGAAACCCTGTTCAACTGGCTGAATTTCCACCTGGCCGGCAGCGATTGCCTGGACCTGTTCGCCGGCTCTGGCGCGCTGGGCCTGGAAGCCTTGTCCCGGGGTGCCGCAAAGGCAACCCTGGTGGACCATACCCCGGCACTGGCTACAGCCCTGCGAGATAACCTGCGGCTGTTGAAGTCCGAAAACGGCGAAGTGGTCTGCCAGGACGTGGAAGGTTACCTGCGCAGCCCGAACCGACCGCCGTTCAACATTATCTTCATGGACCCCCCCTTCCGGCAGGGCTGGCTGGCGCGACTGCTGCCACTGATCGCCAATGGCCCCTGGGTGAAACCAGGTAGCTGGGTGTATGTAGAGCACGAAAGCGAACTGACCGGGCTATCGGTACCCGAAGGCTGGCAGTTGCACCGCCAGAAAACCGCCGGACAGGTAACCTATAACCTTTACCGGGTAGCGCCGGAAGCCGACCAGGACTAACTGGTCAGCTACAAAAAAGCCGGAAGGGGGGGAATCCCGTCCGGCTTTTTGCATCTGCGGCCAATCAGGCCGGGCGCAGTGAATAGGCCCGCAGGTGCGCCGCAAACTCTTCCAGGTAACGGATACCGCTGGTTTCCGCTTCCTTGCACCAGTCCATCAGCGCCTGCAGCTTGTCCTGGGGCTTAAGGCCCCGCTGGCGCCACAGGGCCTGGAGTTCGTGGCTCTTGTCGTAGATCAGCTTGAGCATTTCATGGCGTTCGAGCACCGAATCCAGCGTTTCTTTCTCTCGGGGATGGATCAGCGACACCTCCCGGGACAGCAAGCGCTTGAGCTTGCGGTAGCGGGGGCGGATTTCGTCGTCCATCAGGGACTTCTGCTGGCGCAGTACCGGCTCCATCACCCGCTTGCGATACTGGCGCATGATATCGAACCGGCTGTTGGTGATGGCCTGCACGGTTTCCACATCCATTTCCTGCTTGCCCGGCACATAGTGGGCAATGGGCCGGTAGCCCTTGGGCTTGGCCAGGCCGAACAGCTGGAACAGGCGGATGTAACCCCAGCCAATGTCGATCTCATACCAGCGACGGGACAACTTGGCGGAATTCGGATAGGTGTGGTGGTTGTTGTGCAGTTCTTCACCGCCAATCAGGATCCCCCAGGGGGAGATATTGCGGGCGTTGTCGGCACACTCGAAGTTGCGGTAACCCATGTAGTGGCCGATACCGTTAACCACTCCGGCGGCCCAGAGCGGAATCCACATCATCTGCACGGCCCAGATCCAGATACCATTAACCCCGAACAGCAGCAGGTTGATCACCGCCAGCAGGGCAATGCCACCCATTTTATAGGGAGTGTAGACCTTGCGTTCGATCCAGTCTTCCGGGGTACGCTGGCCGTAACGTTCCAGGTTTTCCGGGGTTGCCGACTGGGCGTAGAGCTCCGCACCTTCAAACAGAACCTTGCGAATACCCAGAACCACCGGGCTGTGAGGGTCTTCCTCGGTCTCGCACTTGGCGTGGTGCTTGCGATGGATGGCAGTCCATTCCTTGGTATTCTGGGCAGTGGTCAGCCACAGCCAGAAACGGAAAAAATGCTTGAGCACCGGATGCAGGTCCAGCGCATTGTGGGCCGAGTGGCGGTGCAGATACAGGGTTACACTGACGATGGTGATGTGCGTCATCACCAGGGTAACAGCGATCAGCTGCCACGCGGAGAGGTCCAGGAGACCGTTAAACCACATAAAATATCCTCAAAAATCAATCAACTTCGACAAGGCGATACTGCGGAGGTTTTCGCTGGTACTCGAAGGGGAAGTTACCTCGTCACTTTAGCGTACACTTGTACGCAACAACAACCGGGTTTGGCGCCATTTTTGTTACTGATTACACTTGGCGGTCGAGAAACCTGTTATCCGCGGAGGCCCCGTGCCTGAGTTACCGGAAGTTGAAACCACCCGCCAGGGCATTGCACCCCATTGTGAAGGCCAGACTGTGACCGGGGTATTAATCCGCAACCCCAGCCTGCGCTGGCCTGTACCGGATGACCTGCCCGAGAAACTGCTGAACCAGGTTATCCGGGCAGTGGACCGCCAGGCCAAGTACCTGTTCCTGCACCTGGATGCCGGCACCGTGATTGTCCACCTGGGTATGTCCGGCAGCCTGCGGGTGATTACCGACGACAGCCCCGCTGCCACCCACGACCACGTGGAGATTGCCCTGGGCAACGGCCGCACCCTGCGCTTCAACGACCCCCGCCGCTTCGGCTGCTGGCTCTGGGCCGATGACTGCTCCGAACACCCGCTGATCCGGGACCTGGGGCCGGAGCCGCTGTCAGATACATTCAACGGACCCTGGTTGTTCCGGCTGTCCCGGGGCAAGCAAACGCCCATCAAGTCTTTCATTATGGACAACCACATTGTGGTCGGCGTGGGCAATATCTACGCCAATGAAGCCCTGTTCAAAGCCGGCATCCACCCGAAACGGAAAGCCGGCCGTATCTCCCTGGACCGCTACCACAAACTGGCTGAAGCCATTCGTGAAACCCTGAGCGCAGCCATTCTGATGGGCGGCACCACCCTGCGCGACTTCGTGAACAGCGACGGCAAACCGGGCTACTTTGCCCAGTCCCTGCTGGTGTACGGTCGCGGCGGCAACCCCTGCCCCGAGTGTGCCACCACCCTGAAAGAGATCCGCATGAACAACCGCAGCACCGTCTATTGCCCCCGCTGCCAGCGCTAGATAACCGCCACAGTTGCCAACCGGATATTGAAAAATCGTTTGAAATTGGGGCAATATGATTCATAGTTAACAGAGTATTAACAGGAGAGAATAACGATGACCCGCAAGATTTCCCGCGCCCTGATGGCCACGGTTGCAGCCTGTCTGCTCGCTTTTTCTTCTCTGGGCCATGCCAGGGCGATTGACGAAAGCCCGTCGGCGCTGGCCATGACCACCGACGCCGTGCTTCTGCGCCCGGTTCTGCTGGCCACCACCATCGTGGGCAGCGCGGTGTATCTGGTCTCTCTGCCGTTCTCTGCCCTGGGCGGTAATGCCGGTGAAGCTGGCGAAGTCCTGGTTGTCGGCCCGGCCAAGGCCACCTTTGTACGCTGCCTGGGCTGCTCCCGCAGTGGCCGCAAGGCGGAAACCGTGGAGCAGTCCGAAGACTGATCCCGGGCATTCGTCCGTAGAATCCCGGCTTGTCAGAGGCCGGAAACTGAGGCAGCCTGAAGCAAATTCTTCAGGCTGTTTTTGTTTATGGTGGATTGGTCAACCCTCGATACCGTGTTCCTGGATATGGACGGAACACTGCTGGATCTGCACTTCGACTCGCACTTCTGGCTCGAACACCTGCCCCGGCGCTATGCCGAACAGTACGACCTGCACCCGCAACAGGCCAAAGACCAGCTGCTGGCCATGATCATGGCCGAGCGCGGTTCCCTCAACTGGTATTGCACCGACTACTGGAGCGAACGGCTGTCGGTTGATATCAACCAGCTGAAATCGGAGGTCAGTGACCGCATCGGCTACCGTCCCCACGTGCCGGATTTTCTCGCCTCCCTGCGCAAGGCCGGCCTGCACTCGGTGATCGTTACCAACTGCCACCCGGATCCCCTGGCACTGAAACTCAGCCGCACCGGACTGGACCGCCACGTGGATGCCATCGTATCCAGCCATGAACTGGGCAAACCCAAGGAAGACCGGGCGTTCTGGAGCGACCTGGCCAGGCGGGTTCCCTACCGCCAGGAGCGCACCCTGATGGTGGACGACAGCTTCCCGGTACTGGAAAGTGCCCGGGATGCCGGTATCGGCCAGTGCCTCGCGATCCTGGCACCGGACAGCACCCAGGCCCCGGCGACCAGGCACCCGGAAATACCGGGCATCCGTCACTTCGACGAGGTCCTGCCAACGCTGCAAGCCCGCCCGCCACTGCCATCGCAATGACAGGCCGGTTATAATCCGCACAGTTATCCATAGGTCAGGACAACCTGGCCTGCCAGGTGGGGAGATATGGCAGCAACAAACACCGAAGACCCGAAAGTAAGGCTCGACAAGTGGCTCTGGGCCGCGCGCTTCTACAAAACCCGCGCGCTGGCAAAGGAAGCCATTGAGGGCGGCAAGGTGCACTACAACAGCCAGCGCACCAAGCCCGGCAAGATTGTGGAAACCGGCGCCAAGGTCTCCCTGCGCCTGGGCTGGCAGGAAAAAATTGTGGTGGTGGACGACATCAGTGACCGGCGCCGGGGCGCACCGGAAGCGCAGAAGCTGTACCACGAAACCGACGACAGCGTAAAAAAACGCGAAGACCTGGCCTGGCAGCGTAAGACCATGCAGGCCGCCCAGCTGCCACCGGCCCGGCGCCCGAGCAAGAAAGACCGCCGGGATATCCAGCGTTTCCGGGACCAGAACGGCCTTTAGAACCGGCTCGCCCAGCCTGGCTTCAGGCACTGCACCGCAACTTACATCCTTACAGGCATCACCAGTGAATCAACAGACAGTTTCAGGAGACATCATGGCTTCCCAGGATCAGTTCCAGCGTTTTATCTTCGAGCACAGCCAGGTGCGGGGAGCCTGGGTACAACTGGGCGACAGCTTCCGTGAAATCATCAACCAGGCCCCCTACCCGGATTCCGTACGCCAGCTGCTGGGCGAATCCCTGGTAGCCAGCGTATTAATGAGCAGCACCCTGAAGTTCGAGGGCACCCTGTCACTGCAGGCAGCCGGTGAAGGCGCCCTGCGCACCCTGATGGCCGAATGCAGCCACGACCGCAAGATCCGCGGCCTGGCCCGCTTTGACGAACAGGCCATGAGCGGCGAGACCCTGCACGAGCTGCTGGGCCAGAGCCGGATGGCGATTACCATTACCCCGGAAAAGGGCCAGCGCTACCAGGGCGTGGTCCCCCGAGAAGCAGACAACCTGGCCGGCTGCCTGGAAGAATACTTCGAGCGCTCCGAGCAGATTGCCACCAGCCTGTTCCTGTTTGCCGATGGCGATACCGCTGCCGGCCTGCTGCTGCAGCGCCTTCCCGGCCACACCGAGGAAGACGATGACCTGTGGAACCGGGTAAACCACCTGGCGCGCACCGTAGAAGCGGAAGAGCTGCTGAAACTGGACAGTGAAACCCTGCTGCACCGCCTGTTCCACGAAGAAACCGTGCGCCTGTACGAGCCGGAGCCGGTGGAGTTCCGCTGCAGCTGTTCCCGCGAACGCACCCTGGCGGCGCTCGAATCGATCGGCAAGGAAGAGTGCTACAGCATTCTCGACGAACAGGGCAGCATCGACATGGACTGCCAGTTCTGCCACGCAAACTATCGCTTCAATAGAAATGACATTGATCACCTTTTCACCGGTCATACGCTACACTGACAACTCTTTAACATTGCACGGAAGCCGCCAGTGGCGCGGCTTTCAGGGCAGTCGTTTTTTATCGGCGTCTCTGGCATAATAGCGCGCCTGAATTGACCCGATTGTTCAGAATTCCGCCAGTGTTCGGGGGCAAGGACTGGGCAATCACGAAGACATCCCGAGGGCGAGGTCGAAGTGAGCAACACTTATAGTGATCTGAGTACAGCAAGACTGGTTGAAGTAGCACTGGCACGGCAGGAAGGCCAGCTTGCGGCAAACGGTTCCCTGGTGGTTACCACCGGCGAGCGCACCGGCCGGTCTCCCATGGACCGTTTTATCGTTGAGGAGCCCAGCACCTCCGACGACATCCACTGGGGCCCGATCAACCGCCCGTTCGACGCCGACAAATTCGACGCCCTGTGGGACCGTGTTGAAGCCTACATCGCTGAAAAAGACCAGTTTGTCTCTCACGTACACGTTGGCTCTGACCCCGAGCACTACCTGCCGGTGAAAATGACCACCGAAACCGCCTGGCAGAACCTGTTCGGCCGTAACCTGTTCATCCGCCCGGACGCCTACAACCCGGCCGACAAGCAGGAATGGCAGATCCTCAACGCCGCCAACTTCGAATGCGTGCCCGAGCGTGACGGCACCAACTCCAACGGCTGCGTTATCCTCAACTTTGCCAAGCGCAAGGTCCTGCTGGCCGGTATGCACTACGCCGGTGAGATGAAGAAAGCCATGTTCTCGGTGCAGAACTTCCTGCTGCCGGAGAAAGACGTACTGCCGATGCACTGCTCCGCCAACGTGAGCGAAACCGGCGAAACCTGCCTGTTCTTCGGCCTGTCCGGCACCGGCAAGACCACCCTGTCTGCCGATCCGCACCGCTACCTGATTGGTGATGACGAGCACGGCTGGGGCCCCGGCACTGTCTTCAACATCGAAGGCGGTTGCTACGCCAAGTGCATCGACCTGAGCCAGAAGAACGAGCCGATCATCTGGGACGCCATCCGTTTCGGCGCCATCGTCGAGAACGTGATGATCGACCCGGAAACCCGCGAGCCGGATTACACCGACGTTTCCCTGACCGAAAACTCCCGCTGTGCCTACCCGCTGGAGCACGTCGAGAAGCGCGTGATCGAGAACCGTGCCGGTGAACCGTCGCACATCATCTTCCTGACCTGCGACATGACCGGCGTTCTGCCTCCGGTATCGGTACTGAGCCGCGAAGCCGCTGCATACCACTTCCTGAGTGGTTACACCGCGCTGGTGGGTTCCACCGAAATGGGCTCTTCCTCCAAGCTCAAGTCCACCTTCTCTACCTGCTTCGGCGCACCCTTCTTCCCGCGCCCGGCCGGCGTTTACGCCGAGCTGCTGATGAAGCGTATTGACGAGTTCGGCAGCAAGGTATTCCTGGTCAACACCGGCTGGACCGGCGGTCCTTACGGTGAAGGCAAGCGCTTCAGCATCCCGACCACCCGTGCCATCATCGCTGCCATCCAGAACGGCGACCTGGACGACGTGGAAACCGAGCACCTGGACGACCTGAACCTGGACGTGCCCAAGCACATCCGGGGTGTCGAGACCGAACTGCTGAACCCGCGCAACACCTGGACCAGCCCGGAGTACTACGACGGCAAGGCCCAGGAGCTGATTGGCCAGTTCGTAGAGAACTTCAAGAAGTTCGACGTGGCAGACACCATCGTCGAAGCCGGCCCGAAACTCGCCTGAGTGTCACCGGCCTGAAAAAAAAGCGCCCTGCGAAAGCACGGCGCTTTTTTTGTATCGGTGGTTTTTGAGCCAGGCCGCCGGAAGCGGCCTCCATGCTCAGTTCGCGTAGAACAGCAGCGGCACAAACGCCACCAGTACCAGCGAGATACCCATGGCAATCAGCGGCATGATGATGCGCTCATGGCGCTGGTAGAAAGTACCGCCTTCCTGCTGCGCCGCCAGCACTTCCGCTTCGCCCACCACCTGCCGGGTGAGTAGGTGGTTCAGGGCCACCGGCGGGCTCAGGTAACCCAGCTCGAACGCCACCAGGGTCACCATCCAGAAGTGCACCGGATGAATACCACTGGAGTAGGCAATGGTTGCCACCGTGGCGGTCACCAGGATCACGGCACCGAAGGCATCCATGATCATGCCCAGAATCACCAGGATCACCACCATCAGCAACATCGCAGACCAGGCACTGTCGAACGCCTGCGGGAAGGCTTCCATGATATGGGAGCGTTCGATCACCCCGCCAATACTCACGGACAGCCCCAGCAGCAACAACAAGGCACCGATTTCGGCGGTGGTGTCGTTGGTGGCTCCCCGAATGCTGGTTTCCAGGCCCTGATACTCCGTGTCGCCGGCCGTGTCGTCCTGCCGGCGTTTGCGACTGAAGTGCTCGTATACCAGGATGGCCAGCATGATCACCGGCAGCAGGCGTGGTGCGGAGAATTCATCCATCTTCACATCCAGCGCCAGGCGATAGAACAGCACCACGGCAATGATCACCAGCACATAGGGCACCAGCGGCCGCAAGGCCAGCACCGAGGCCGGCATGGCATCGGTCACCGGGGCCAGGTTGAACTGGCTCTGGCGGTTCACCGTAACCGCCACCAGGCTGAACATGGTCGCCGTCAGCACAAACACCCAGATGCCCCAGCCGAAGAGTTCGTCGGTGGTCACTTCCCGGTTCAGGTAGGCAATCACCACCACCAGCAGGCAGGGGCGCAGCACCACACCCAGGGAGCCGGACATCGCCGTGGCCGCCAGCGCCAGGTGGCGCCGGGCACCAGCCGCCCGCAGTTCGCTGTAGATCACCGCACCGGCGGCGATCACGAAAATGCCGGAGGCGCCGGTATAGGCCGTGGGCACTGCTGCCACCAGCACGGCAACGACGGCCAGCAGCTCCGGCGGCATGCGCCAGGGCCGGAACACGTTGAACACCAGTGTCGCCAGCCGGGTCTGCTTGAGCATCATGCCCACCCAAACGTACAACCCCACGTTCAGGAACATGTCGGCCAGCTCCATCATCTTGCCCAGGTAAATACCGATGCCCGAGGAGTGGCCAATCATCGCGAAATAAGTGCCGGAAATCAGGCACATCACTGTGTAGAGCGGTACCGACAGGAAGGCCTGGCCCAGGCTGCCGCCGGCGGACAGGCCATCCGGCACCCGGAACAGACGGTACAGGCTGGCCAGGGTGAGACAGCCGAAGCCGATGATCCAGAAGTTGTGCAGCAACAACTCCTCGCCCGACACTGCGGTACTGCTGGCCAGGGTGGATTGCCGGAAAATCAGGCTGGAACCCAGCAACATGGCATTGGCGATGGTTTGCAGGGTCAGGGAGACGGTGTAGTCAAGGCGGGTTTCCATGGCCCGCATGGCAATATGGTGGCGGGTCAGGGTTGCGGTGACGGCACAGAGCATCACCAGGATCACCAGTATGTAGCGCTGGGCACTGAGCCCGAAGGCAATCAGGTCGGCCACGAACAGCTCAACGGCGCGGTAGGCCTTTACCCCGGCAGTCAGCTGGCCCTGCAAGGACTCATAGCTGGCGTGGGCCGAGCGGCAATCCGCTACCGAACGCTCAATCGCCAGGCGCACATCGGCCGGGTCTTTTTCTACGGTGCCCAGCAGGGCGGCCATGGGATCATCCGCCGGAGCTTCCCTGGCCATTTCCTCGGCCACCGCGGCCTCGATATCCCGGTTGGCATCACACTCCGGCTTGGCCGGATCCATCCGGAGCTTGTAGTAGCCGCTCCAGAGCTGCTCCCCGCCCCGGAGCATCTGGTTGTGAATATCACTGCTGGTGGAGAACAGCACCACCGCCAGCAGCAACAGGCAAGCCGGCAAGGAGGAAAACCATTCCAGCCCGGTACGACGAAAACCACTCGGGGCCATAACTACCTACTCCGGGAATTGGGGGTTACAACAGATCATCCAGATCCATGGTTTCGGTCGGCGCCTGCTGGTCATCCCAGAAGCTGCCGAACTGCCCCATCGGGGTACGGTGGCCGGTATTTTCTACCCAGAGCCGGTCAGACATAGCCACCAGCATGTTGGTGGCCATGGCATCGACAAAGCGCCACTCTTCGTTGGCGTCGTCGTTTTTCAGGGACTCGGCGTGGTCACGGATAACCGCCTTCACCAGGGCTTCGTCACCCTTGTTGCCCGCGGCAATGGCCTGGAACACGTGGCCAAGGCGCACGCCGGCCTGCTTGCCCTGTTCGCTGGCAATGGCCAGTCGCTCCAGCGGAACTTCACCCTCGGGCCTGGTCCCGGGAATCATGGCCCAGACAGTTGCCCTCAGGCCCATGGGGGCACCCCACCACTTCTTGTTATCCAGGCACTGGGTAGCCCGCCCCACCACAGAGCCGATGTTGAAGGGCACGCCGATTGAAGAAGTAGCCTGGATCTGGGCATTCAGGGCCTGCAGTCCGGACAGCAAGCCGGCCATGTAGATGAATTCATCCATGTCATCGTCAAAATCCGGGCACTCGGTTTCTTCCGGGTTTCCATAGTAGGCGTTGTGGTGCTGCCAGGCCCGGTGATAGCGCTTGGCCGCGAGGGTATGGGCGCGCTTCTGGCGGATAAAGGCATCTTCAGCGGCGGTCCCATCCATGCCGTGCATGGCCGCAAGGCCCGCCAGCTCATGTTCCATGGCCTGCTCTTCGGCGCAGCTGCCGGACGACAGATACAGCATCACCGCCAGCTGGTCCGGCTCGCTGGTCACCCGGCCGAACGACATCAGCAGGGGCGCCGTGGCCTCGCTCATGGCACAGCCCATGGCCAGGTCTTCAGATTCCATCAGGTAGGGCACGGTATGGTTCCGGGAAAACCCCTGCATTACATCGCCGGTGGTCTTGTAAATCATATGGTTCACCACGCCACAGCCACTCAGGGCGACGCTGGCCGCAACCGCTGCAGCAAAGCCGCGCAGGCGTTTGCCACAGGCCAGGGAGGTCCGGAAGTTTTTCATAACATTCGTGTCCTTTTTTATTTTTTCGAACATATCGTTACACGCCGGGGTTTGCACATTGGCCCCGAAGCCACTATAGATTGCTTCAACCGCCGGCACGGTCGGCGGTCTGGAGCAAAAAACAACAAACAGAACCAAGAACAGGAGTTTTCGATGCGTAAACCTGAACTAGCTGCCGCGATTGCCGACCAGACCGGCCTTACCCGCGAAAAAGCCAGCGACGTTATCAGTGCCTTTACCAACCAGATTTCCGCCGCCACAGCCAAGGGTGATGACGTTACCCTGATCGGCTTCGGCACTTTCAATGTCCGCAAGCGGGAAGCCCGCACCGGCCGCAACCCGCAGACCGGAGCCAGCATTGAAATTCCGGCCAGCAAGACCGTTGGCTTCAAGGCCGGCAAAGCCCTGAAAGACGCCATCCGCTGACCGGCAAGGCCCGCAGCTATGCGGGCCTGTTACCTTCCCTGCCCTGGCTGATCAGGACGCACATTCCGAACGGGCACCGTCTACCCGGCACCGGATCGCCTTCATCAACTTGATCGCACGCTCGTCATACACTCCGTCTTCCAGCAGCGATAAGCGAACCTGGCGCAGCATCTTGTCGTACTCGGCTACGTCTTTTGCCGGCGGGTGCATCCATACGTTATCCGGAATACCGGACTCGGCTTCGGCGATGATCGCGTAGGCTTCATCCAGCCGCTTGATGGCCTGGTCCCGCACCATCTGGCCCGCTTCATCCGGGAACCGGTCCCGGTGGATGATCACCTGGAAGTTCATATACGCCAGCGCATACTTGAACACGCCACCCTTTTCACCCACGCCCTTGTACAGTTCCAGGGGCTGGTAAGCCACGGCCGGGGCATAGGCCAGGTCGACGCTGCCGTTATTGAATTTGCCGGCAAAGTTGGCGGAGTTAGAGCCCACCACGGAAGCACCTACGTGGCGCACCATGCGCACAGACGCGGAGTCATAGTCCAGGGTGGCGATTCGCTTGCCCTGCAGCTTCTCTACTGAATCGACGTTGCGGTCACGGGTGTGCAGGTAAATGGCACCACCGGGGAACACGCCGGCCACTTCGTAGGGACCATCCACCAGGAAGGGGCGCGCCTTGGGCTGGCTCAGGGTGTTGTACAGCAGGCGCATTTCCTCTTCGCCCGGCACGGCACCCATAGCTTCAAGGCTGCCGGTGAACTTGTTGAATTCCCGGGCGCGGGTGCCGGTGAGCAGCACGGCATCGCACTGGCCGGCCTTGAAATCCTCGGCCGCTACCTTTTCATCGGTGTAGGCGCGCAGGTCAAGCTTGATGCCCTGTTGCAGGGCAACCGGCTGAAACTCCTTGGTAATGGCAAACAGGGGGCCATTGGCACCCACCGGGTCAAACACACAGAAACTGCGTTCGATAATCTCGGACTGGGCATGGGCAAGGGCGGGAACAACAAGGCTGGCGCTCAGGGCAGCAGCCCCCACCACCCGGCGGGAAAGACTGGATAACTTCACGGGTTCACTCCTGATTATTATTCTCTGGCGCGCGCTGCAGTCAGGCAGCCGCAGCTCGTGTCCTGGGACAACCATAAGGGGTCACCCCATAGGATACGTTGGCTCGGGTGCCTGTTATCAAGGGTTTTTCAGCAACAGGAAGGATTCTGTGACAGTGTCGACAGAGGCCGGACAACCTCTGCCGCACTTTCAGGACAAGCGGGTCAGGCCGGGTCGGCCCAGGCTGTTCTACCGGCCACCAGCGTGAGCCGGACCCGGCCAGGCAATTCGCGGTCCAGTACCGGCGCGTGCCGGCCGGCGGAGACCAGGGTCTGCACTGACGGCTGCCAGGGCTGCTCCGGCGCGAACACGCACAGGTCTGCCGCCTCACCTTCCGCCAGCCGCGCGGTTCGACCCAGCACCGAGGCCGGGCCGGCGGTCAGTGCGTTCAGCAGCCGGGCGCGCTCCAGCTCGCCCCGAGCGACCAGTTCCAGGCCCAGCGACAGCACGCTTTCGATGCTGGACAATCCCGGTTCGGTAGCCGGCAGCGGTGCCTGCTTGGCAGCGCTGTCGTGGGGCTGGTGCTGGCTGACAATGGCATCAATCACGCCATCCCGAACACCGGCCACCAGCGCCTGCCGGTCGGCTTCGGAGCGCAGCGGCGGGCGCACGTGGAAACGGCTGTCAAAACCGGCCAGGGCCTCTTCAGTGAAACACAGCTGGTGCATGGCCACGTCGGCCGTGACCTGAATTCCGCGCTTGCGGGCATCCGCCAGCATTTGCACACTCCGGCCCGAGGACAGCTGGCTCAGGTGCAGTTTCACACCGGTTTCTTCCGCCAGCAGCAGCATTTCCATCACCGCCGCGGTTTCCGCCACTTCCGGAATACCCAGCAGACCCAGGCGGGTAGCCACCTGGCCATCGTGGGAATAACCGTCAGCCGCCAGGGCCTGGTTTTCCGGGCTGAACATCACGGTCAGGCCGAAGGTCTGGGCATAGGCCATGCAACGGCGCAGGATCCGGGCATTGCGCACACCCCGGGAACCGTTGCCCACCGCCACACAGCCGGCATTCTTCAGGCCCGCCATATCGCTCAGCATTTCACCGTCGAGGCCCCGGGTGATGGCGCCCACCGGCAATACCCGGACCGAGCCGCGCGAGTCTGCGCCTTCGCGGATCAGGTGGGTTACCGCACTGGAGTCGTTAACCGGCGAGGTTTCCGGCGAGGCACACACGGTGGTGAAGCCACCATGGGCCGCGGCCCGGGTTTCCGAGGCGATGTTGCCCTTCTGGCCGTTGCCCGGCTCCCTCAGGTTGCAGCACAGGTCAATAAAACCCGGCGCGATTACGCAGCCACTGGCATCAAACTCCTGGGCCGCGCTGGCGCTTACCGCAGCGCTGCCGAGGGCCTCGATCCTGCCATTGCGAACCAGCAGGCCGGGGTTGTCGGTTTCGGTGCCGGAACCGTCGAACAGGGTGCCACCGGTAATTTTCAGACTGTCATTGTGCTGGTGGCTCATGCCCGGGCTCCCTCGTGATCACTGTGTTTCTGCTGTCGTTCGGCCACCTGGCCGCCCATGGCCATGGACATCACCGCCATGCGGATGGCGATACCGTTGGTCACCTGGTTGAGGATGACCGATTGCGGGCCGTCGGCCACCGCTGATTCAATCTCGACGCCCCGGTTGATGGGCCCCGGGTGCATCACAATGCAGTCCGGCTTTGCCAGTGCAAGCTTGTCCTGGTTCAGTCCGTACAGCCGGTAGAACTCCCGCTCGCTGGGCAGCAGCGCCCCTTCCATACGTTCTTTCTGCAGCCGCAGCATGATCACCACGTCCAGGTCCTGCATGCCCCGGGCCATGTCGTATTCCACGGTGCAGCCCAGGTCTTCCACGTCTCTGGGCAGCAGGGTACCCGGTGCAATCACCCGCACTTCCCCGGCGCCCAGTACGTTCAGGGCACGGATCTGGGAACGGGCCACCCGGGAGTGCAGCACATCGCCAACGATGGCCACTTTCAGGCCTTCGAAGCTGCCCTTGTGCTGGCGAATGGTCAGCATGTCGAGCATGGCCTGGGTCGGATGGGCATGGCGGCCGTCGCCGGCGTTGATGATGGCCACGCCCGGGGTCACGCTTTCGGCAATAAAGTGCGGCGCGCCGCTCTGGGAATGGCGCACCACAAACATGTCGCTGGCCATGGCTTCCAGGTTGAGCAGGGTGTCAGACAGGGACTCGCCCTTGGAGGTGGCGGAGGTATTGATATCCAGGTTCAGCACGTCGGCGGACAACCGCTTGGCCGCCAGCTCGAAGGTGCTGCGGGTGCGGGTACTGGATTCGAAAAACAGGTTAACCACCGTGCGGCCCCGCAGCAGGGGTACTTTCTTGATCCGCCGCTCGCCTACTTCGATGAACGAGTCGGCGGTGTCGAGGATGTCCGTAAGCAGTTCGCGGCCCAGGCCATCCAGGGTGAGGAAATGCCGCAACTGACCGTCCCGGGTCAGCTGCAAGTGGTTCGGGGAGGGGTCGTTCGCGGTCATGGCTCGCCTGTTGTCTGGTGGGGAGTATTACTGCCCGGTTTCCTGGAATTCAATGCGCAGCGGATCAGGGCCGCGCAGTTTTACTCGCTGATGGGCGTCCAGCGCAAGTGCCTTGCCGGTGACATCCGGCTGTACCGGCAATTCCCGGGCGCCCAGGTCAATCAGTGTGGCCAGTATGATACTTGCCGGACGGCCGTAATCGAAGATCTCGTTCATGGCTGCCCGTATGGTTCGACCACTCATGATCACGTCATCAATCAGGATGATGTCGCGGCCTTCGGTATCGAAAGGCAGGCTGGAAGGCGCTACCCTGGGGTTCAGGCCAATGCGACTGAAATCGTCCCGGTAGAAGGAAATATCCAGCTCGCCGTAGGGCTCGGCCAGGCCCAGGCGCTTGCTCATCACATCCGCCAGCCACACGCCGCCGGTACGGATGCCGATCAGCGCCGGGTTGTCGACGCCACGCTCTGCCAGAATCCGGCGCAGGCCGGTTTCCAGTTCATCCAGCAGCTGGTTGATATCAAGCAATGCGGTCATTGATGCCTCGTCAGTCAGGTTTGCCGGTCTGCTCCCGGCACCAGGTTTCCAGAATCAGTACGGCGGCCCGGTCGTCCACCCCGTGGCGGCCGAAATCCCGGCTACCGCCGGCGGCCATCACATCGCCCTTGGCTTCGAAACTGGTCAGCCGCTCATCGACCATCTCTACCGGCACATGGTAGCGGCCGTGTAGGCGCTTGCCGAACTTGCGGGCCCGGGCACACATGTCGTTCTCGGTGTCGTCCATATTCAAAGGCAGGCCCACCACCACGATATCCGGCTGCCATTCCGCCAGCAGTTTCTCGACCTGCTGCCAGTCCGGAATGCCGTCACGGGCCGGGATCATGGCCAGCGGCTGGCCGGTGCCAAGCAGCTCCTGGCCGCTTGCTACACCAATGCGACGGGTGCCGAAGTCAAACGCCAGGATTCTGCGGTTACCGGTCTCAGGCATGGCCCACCGAATCGCTGAGCTGGTTCAGGTCTATGCCGATCAGTTTCAACACCGCCTCGTAACGTTTTTCCACCGGGGTGCGGAACAGGATGTCGGTGCTGGCCGGGCAGGTCAGCCAGGCATTGCTGCCCAGCTCTTCCTCCAGCTGGCCTTCACCCCAGCCGGAATAACCCAGCGCCACCAGAAACTCTTCCGGCCCTTCGTTGCGGCCGATGCCTTCCAGGATGTCCCGGGAGGTGGTCAGCAGTACGTCGTCCGTCACCGTGGCGGTGTTCTGCCAGTGCTGCCCGGGAGAGTGCAGTACAAAGCCTCGCTCCGGCTGCACCGGGCCACCGGTAAATACCGGCAGGTCCAGCTCGCCACCGTGCATATCGAGCTGTTCAAGGATTTCACCCAGGTGAATGCCCAAAGGCTGGTTGATCATCAACCCGAGCGCACCCTCGGAGGAATGCTCGCACAGGTAGATCACGCCCCCGTGAAAATTGGGATCGGCCAGCCACGGCGACGCCACCAGGAAATGGTGCCGCAAACTTGCCTTGGTTTCCGTGCCGGTTGTCATCCGGATGTCAGCCCCCGCCTCTGGAACGACCAGGTTCGTATGATTTCCAGTTCGTCGACCTGCTCGCGCATGTCTTCCGGGAAGGGCGCAAACGGCGCTGCCATGCGCACAATCCGGATGGCGGCATCATCGAGTACCGTGCTGCCGGACGACTGGAGAATCGCCACTTGCTTGATTGTGCCATCTTTGCGCAGAGAAACCAGCATCCTCAGGTCACCATACAGGCCGGAACGGCGCGCTTCGTTCGGATAGTTCATGTTGCCGACCCGGGTCACCTTGCTGACCCAGTTCTGCACGTACCAGGCGTTATCCGACTTGAGCGTGGACGCCGCCGTTACCCGCATGACCCTGGGGCGCCGGGCATAGGCCTGCTGCTGGGCGTCGAAGCGGGCTTCCAGGCTGGCAATTTCCAGGCTGCGCTCCATCAGGCTTTTGCGCTCGGCCCGGGGCAGCGGCTCCGGTTCTTCCCGGGTTTCCGGCTGCCGGACCTGCTGGCGGGCCTTGCTTTCGGTCTGCACCACGGCCCGCTCTTCCTGCGGATTGGGTTCTGCCGTGGTTGCCGGCTCCGGCTGGATTTCGGCCACCTCCGGCTGGCTGACCTCCGCCGGCTGCGGCGAGGTCATTTCCATGGCCTGCTCTTCAGTACCACTGCCCTTCTGGCTGGTCTGGGCCAGGAAATCGGCCTTCTCCGGCGCTTCCTCGTCGTCAAACTGCGACAGGGTGATTTCCATGGTCTGGGCAGAGCTGCGGGGCGGTTCCGGGGTGAAGGTAATGCCCAGCACAACGATGGCGTGAACCGCCAGCGCCATGAACAGGGTGAAGGAAAACCGGTCGAAATCGCTTACCTGAACTGCCATTACCTATCCTGATTCTGTGCCCGCATTACCGGTGCTGTTCAGCCCTGTTACAACCGGCGCTCCACGGCGTCCAGCAACATACCGGCAATATCGATGCCGAAGGCAGCATCCAGTTCCCGGATGCAGGTGGGGCTGGTTACGTTGATTTCGGTGAGGTAGTCGCCAATCACATCCAGGCCCACAAACATCAGGCCCTTGGCCTTGATAACCGGTGCCACCCGGGCACAGATTTCACGATCCCTGGCGGTCAGCTCACGGCCCTCACCCCGGCCACCGGCGGCCAGGTTGCCGCGATTCTCGCCTTGCGAAGGAATGCGCGCAAGGGCGTAGGGCACCGGCTCGCCGTCAATCAGCAGGATGCGCTTGTCACCGTCGGTGATTTCCGGAATGAATTTCTGGGCCATGGCCTGGTGCGCGCCATAGTTGGTCAGGGTTTCGATGATCACACCCAGGTTGGCGTCGTTCTCTTTGACGCGGAAAATCGAGCGACCACCCATGCCGTCTACCGGCTTCATGATGATGTCGCCGTGCTCGGCATAGAAATCCCGGAAACGCTGGGAGGAACGGGTCACGATCAGCGGCGGTGTCAGGTCTTCAAACTGGGTGGCAAACAGCTTCTCGTTGCAATCCCGCAACGTGGCGGCCGGATTGACCACCAGGGCACCCTGCTGTTCCGCCGCTTCCAGTATATAGGTGGCCATCAGGAACTCCCGATCGACCGGGGGATCCTTGCGCATCAGGATCACATCCAGGTCGCCCAGTGCCGTGTCTTCAGCGGCACCATAGCTGAACCAGTTTTCCGGATCGTTATGCACCGTCAGCTTGCGGGTATGGGCACGGGCCTGGCCACCGGCCAGGTACATATCCGGCAATTCCATGTACTCGATTTCCCAGCCCCGTTTCTGGGCCGCCAGCAACATGGCCAGTGAGCTGTCTTTCTTGAAATGGATATCCTCGATCGGATCCATCACGATCCCGAGCCGGATTGTCATAGAGTCTCCTGGAAAGTCGGTTGGGGAGCGGGAAGTTGCTCCGTCAAAAACACGAACCGGTATACAGAGCAAACCGGTGCAAGGTGCTATGCTGAAACCCTAGATGGTATTGTACCCGAGCCATAAATGCATCCGGATAAATCGCCACATCAATCCGTGACGCAGCGGGCAGAAGTACATTTGGTCACAAACTAATGCTTTTTATCCGGCCATCGATATTCTATAAATGTGCGGGGTTTATAGATCAACCTTAATGTTTGTGTTAAAACCCCGTTCGAAAATAACGACAGTCGCTAGAGCGCAAGGCAGTTGGACAATGGATGACAACTTCGAGAACTTGAAGATCATGGTGATCGACGACAGCAAAACCATTCGTCGCACCGCAGAAACCCTTCTGAAGAAAGTCGGTTGTGAGGTCATCACTGCCACTGACGGCTTTGACGCTCTGGCCAAGATTGCCGACTCCCAGCCGGACATCATCTTTGTTGACATCATGATGCCCCGCCTGGACGGCTACCAGACCTGCGCACTGATCAAGAACAATTCCTCTTTCAAGAAGACGCCGGTAATCATGCTTTCGAGCAAGGACGGCCTGTTCGACAAGGCTAAAGGCCGCATCGTAGGCTCCGACCAGTATCTGACCAAACCCTTCAGCAAGGATGAGCTGCTCAACACCATCCGCCAGTACATGCCGCAGACGGAACAGTAAAACCTGCTGAACCCCCAGAACCATCGAGGAAACCATGGCCCGCATTCTGATTGTTGACGATTCGCCAACCGAAGTTAAGAAAATCTCCACCATCCTGGAAAAGCACAAGCACGAAGTGCTGACCGCAGACAACGGCGCCGACGGCGTAGCCAAGGCCCGCGCGGAAACTCCGGACCTGGTGCTGATGGACGTGGTCATGCCCGGCCTGAACGGCTTCCAGGCGACACGCCAGCTGACCCGCGCACCGGAAACCGCATCTATTCCTGTTGTGATCGTAACCACCAAGGATCAGGAAACTGACCGGGTGTGGGGAACCCGCCAGGGTGCCAAGGGTTACCTGGTCAAGCCAGTTAACGAAGACGACCTGATCAAGACAATCAACAGCCTGATTGCCTGATCCCTGACTTTGGAGTTCGCATGTCCGCCCAGGCCGCCCCTTTTGCTGTTCTGACGGATATCGCCCGGCGCAGCCGTTCCATGGCGGCCGGCCTGCCGGAGCAGGAAGAAGCCGTTGAACTGTGGAACGGCATCGGCTTCATCCTGGCCGGCGAGCACTACGTTGCCCCGATGGGGGAAGTCACAGAAATCCTGCACGTGCCCCGGTTTACCCACATTCCGGGCGTACGCCCGTTCCTGCTGGGTGCCGCCAACGTCCGGGGCCGGTTACTGCCGCTGGTTGACCTTGCCAACTTCTTCGACATCCCCCGCTCTTCACGGAATGCCCGTGAACGGCGGGTGCTGGTGGTTGAGCAGGGCGATGTATTCAGCGGCCTGGTGGTCGACACCGTGCTGGGTATGCAGTATTTCGCAAAAGACAGTTTCAGGGCCAGCACCAGCGGTGTGCCCGAAAACGTTCAGCCGTTTGTGAACGGCGGCTACGAACGTAACGACGAAATCTGGAAAGTATTCTCTGCCGCCACCCTGGTGGAAGACGAACGCTTTCTTGATGTTGCACAGTGGTAAGGGTGATGGCACTGGCAGGCACATCACCCTGTCCATCTGAAGCCCGCTACACCAAAATTGCCATTTCCAGAAGAAAGAGGCCGGGAGCCAGAAAATGAAAAACAGAGCCGGAAGACTCAGTACCGGACAGGGCGGCAACAAACTCGTTGCCGGCCTGATCGCAGCGCTGATTGCACTTACCGTCCTGCTCGTTGTGGTGCTGTTCATCATCAACAAGGACAGCCAGAACGATCAGCAATACATTGCCAACACTGCAGAAATGCGGGTGCTGTCCCAGGAGATTGCGAAGAACGCGACCGAGGCTGCCGGTGGTACCGCCGAAGCGTTCGACCAGTTGCGTCGCTCCCGGGACGAGTTCCAGCAACTCTGGACCAGTGTTACCGAAGGCAATCCGGAAACCGGCCTTCCGGCCAGTGAACTGGCACAACAGAGCGGTGTACAGCAGCACTGGAACAGTGTTCGCGAAAACGCTGACAGCATCCTGTCTACCCGGGAAGCGGTACTGGGCCTGCACGAAGTAGCCCGCACCCTGAACGAAACCATCCCGCAGCTGCAGGTGGAATACGACGATATCGTTCAGATCCTGCTGGATAACGGCGCACCCGCCGAGCAGATCTCTCTGGCCCAGCGCCAGTCCCTGCTGGCCGAGCGTATTGTCCGCTCCGTTAACAACGTACTGTCCGGTGACGAAGACGCGGTTATCGCCGCCGACCGTTTCGGCCGCGACGCCAGCCTGTTCGGCCGGGTACTCGAAGGCCAGCTCAACGGTAACCCGGCCATGGGTATCAGCCGGGTAGCCGATGAAGACGCCATCTACGGCCTGGAAGCGGTTGACGAGCTGTTCGAATTCGTTTCCCAGAACGTTGACGCGATTCTTGAAGCCTCTCCCGACCTCTTCAAGGTTCGTACCGCTGCCAGCGACATCTTCCAGAACTCCGAAATCCTGCTGGCCGAGCTGTCGGTACTGGCTGACGGCTTTGGCTCCCAGTCCGGCTCCCGCCTGGTCAGCCCCACCCTGGCCTTCTTCATCCTGGCGGCCATGGTAGCGATTGTAGTGTTCATCGGCCTGGCCCTGTACCGCGATGCCCAGTCCCGACTGGCCACCACCCAGGAACAGAACGAGCAGAACCAGAACGCGATCCTGCGACTGCTGGACGAACTGGCCGACCTGGCCGATGGTGACCTGACCACCGAGGCCACGGTAACCGAGGACTTCACCGGTGCCATCGCCGACTCCATCAACTACGCGATCGACCAGATGCGCGGACTGGTGCAGGCCATCCGGGGTACTGCCGTACGGGTAGCCGGTGCGGCCCAGGAAACCCAGGCCACAGCCATGCACCTGGCGGATGCTTCCGAGCACCAGGCCCAGGAAATTGCCGGCGCCTCTGCCGCGGTTAACGAGATGGCGGTGTCCATCGACCAGGTATCTTCCAACGCTGCGGAATCCTCAGCGGTTGCGGAGCGGTCGGTTGCGATCGCGAAGAAAGGCGCGGAAGTGGTACAGAACACCATCCGCGGCATGGACAACATCCGGGAGCAGATCCAGGAGACCTCCAAGCGGATCAAGCGTCTGGGTGAATCCTCCCAGGAAATCGGTGACATCGTATCCCTGATCAACGACATCGCCGACCAGACCAACATCCTGTCCCTGAACGCGGCAATCCAGGCCTCCATGGCCGGTGACGCGGGCCGGGGCTTCGCGGTGGTTGCGGACGAAGTTCAGCGCCTTGCGGAACGTTCCTCTGCAGCAACCAAGCAGATTGAAGCGCTGGTTAAGACGATCCAGTCTGACACCAACGAAGCGGTTATCTCCATGGAACACACCACCGCCGAGGTGGTCCGTGGTGCCCGTCTGGCCCAGGACGCGGGTATCGCCCTCGAGGAAATCGAGAACGTATCCATGTCCCTGGCGGAGCTGATCCAGAACATCTCCAACGCGGCACGCCAGCAATCGTCCTCTGCGGCGCACATTTCCAACACGATGAACGTTATCCAGGAAATCACCTCGCAGACCTCCTCCGGTACCAACGCCACGGCGAAGTCTATCGGTAACCTGGCTGAAATGGCGTCCGAGCTGCGGTCCTCCGTTGCCGGCTTCACCCTGCCGGATGAAGACCAGGCCGACCAGGAACAAGAGCAGGACAACGATATCCCGGTGGTCAGCTGATCACCGGCCCGGGGCAGATAACGGTTTATGGCTCAGATGCATAACCAGCTGTCAGCCGCCGAAGGGATCTGGGCACTGCGCCGGCTTCCGGATATGGACCAGGCGCAGTTCAACCAGTGGCAGACCCTGCTGGAACACCGTACCGGTATGACCCTGACGGCCGACCGCCGCTCCTTCCTGGAAACCAACCTGGGAATCCGGATGCGGGAAATCGGCTGCAGCAGCTACCAGGCCTACTACGAGAAAATCGTATCCGGCCCGGATGCCATCAGGGAATGGGCCACACTGGTGGACCGCCTGACCGTGCAGGAAACCCGGTTTTTCCGGGATGCCGATGCCTTCCGGCTGGTGGCCGATTACGTACTGACCCGGCCCCGGGAGCAACTGAGAAAGCGTGCGCTGGAAGCCTGGAGTGTTGGCTGCTCCACCGGCGAAGAGCCCTACACCCTGGCGATGATTCTGAACGAATGCATGAACCAGCTGGCTCTGCAGCCCCTGTTCGGGGTAACCGGTTCGGACATCAGCCAGCCGGCCATCGAGAAGGCCAGGCTGGGCCAGTACAGCGCCCGCAAGTTGCTGGGTATGGATGAAGACCTGAAAGCCAGGTACTTCCGCCCTGCCGAAAGGAACACCGTAGAAATCGTGAACAGCATCCGTGAACGGGTGTGTTTTACCAGGCACAACGTAATGGATCTGGGCAAGGCACCCATGTACGGCATGAACATTATCTTCTGCCAGAACCTGCTGATTTATTTCCGCCGCTGGCGTCGGCGGGACATTGTGAAAAGGCTAGCAGAGCGTCTGGCACCGGGGGGCTTACTGGTGCTTGGCCAGGGTGAACTGACCGATTGGCAGCCACCGGGCCTGCAGAGGGTTCCCTCGGAACATGTACTGGCGTGGATCAAGCGCCAGCCCGACGAAGAATAACCGGAGTGGTTATGGGCAATCACCATGACAGTATCGCCCTCGACTGGGTTCGGGGCGAGATACAGGACACGCTGACTCAAGGCCAGCATGCACTGGAAGCGTACGTCGAGAATCGCGACGACACCGCACGCCTGCGCTTCTGCCTGAACTACCTCCACCAGGTACACGGTACCCTGCAAATGGTGGAACTCTACGGTGCAGCCCTGCTCACCGAAGAGATGGAGAAACTGACCCAGGCCATTCTGAACGAATCCGTCACCAGCGTTGACGATGCCGTTGAAGTACTGATGCAGGCCATCCTGCAGCTGCCGCAATACCTGGAACACCTGGACAGCAGCCAGGACGATTTCCCGATGGTGCTGCTGCCCCTGCTGAACGACCTCCGGGCTGCCCGTGGCGATTCACTGCTGTCTGATACCTCACTGTTCAAGCCTGACCTGACCCCCTCACAGCTGCAGGTCAGCGCCGCTGTTTCAGAACGCCTGCAAGACCCCAAGGTTCTCGGCCACCTGCGCAAACTGCGCCAGATGTACCAGTTTGCCCTGGCCGGCGTAGTGCGCGAGGAAAGTCTGTCTGCCCACTTCAACTACATGCAGAAGGTGCTCCAGCGCCTGATCCGCCTGTGCCAGAAAACCCCGAGGGGTGAGCTCTACAAAGCTGCCAGCGGCTTTATCGAAACACTCCAGGGCGGCGCCAACCCGGTCAACACTGCGGTCAAATCCCTGTTGCGGGAGCTGGACGCGGAAATCCGCAGGCTCACCGACGAACACAGCAGCATCCTGCAACAGCCGGTACCCGAAGCCCTGTTCAAGCACCTGCTGTACTACGTCGCCCGCGCCCGGGACCTGGACATGCCCCAGGTCAACGCCCTGCGCCAGGCCTACCAGCTGGATGATGCCCTGCCGTCGGACAGCGATGTCGACGCCGCCCGCACCCGGGTTTCCGGCCCGGGCCGGGACGCCATCCATTCGGTGGTGAGTGCGCTGAACGAAGAACTGGCTCGCCTGAAAGACCAGCTGGACCTGTTTGTCCGGGCCGAGCTGCGCCAGAACGACGAGCTGGAAGAACTGCTGCCGGGTATGCGCCAGGTAGCCAACACCCTGGCGGTGATCGGCCTGGGCATTCCGCGCAAAGTGGTTACTGACCAGATCGAACTGGTGGAAAAGCTCAGCACCCAGAGCGACACCGTTGACGACGGCACCCTGATGGATATCGCAGGTGCGCTGCTCTACGTCGAGGCCAGCCTGGCCGGACTGGACAGCGATCGCCACGAACCGGCAGCCACCGGCGACAACGAATTCCACCTTGGCTCCCAGGAACTGGGCGAGGCTAACGAAGCGCTGATCCGGGAATCCCGCAACACCCTGGAACAGGTCAAATCCTCGATTGTGAACTTTATCGCTTCCCAGTGGGATACCCGGGAAGTGGAACACGTTCCTGAGTTGCTGCACAGCATCCGCGGCGGCCTGTCGCTGGTGCCGCTGGAGCGTGTCGCCGACATGCTGGCCTCCGCCGAACGCTACGTAACCGACGTTCTGCTCAACGGCAAACAGGTGCCGGACTGGAAACAGCTCGACACCCTGGCCGATGCGGTAACCAGCATTGAATACTACCTGGAGCGCCTGGCCGACGGCATCACCGAGAACGACGCTATCCTGCGCGTTGCCGAAGACAGCCTGGCCAGCCTGGGCTTCCCGGTCGGCCAGGAACCCACCTGGCAGCAAGCCGGAGAGGAACTCCAGCCGGACGAACTGCCGGTACTGGATACCGGGGCGGCCGTCGAAGAGCCGGCCCAGGAAGCCAAGACCTCCGACCAGGACCTGGTCGACGACGAAATCCTCGGCATCTTCGTCGAAGAAGCCGAGGAAGTGCTGCAGACCATCCACGAGCATTACCCCCGTCTGCGCCAGAATTACGACGACCGCGATGCCCTGACCGAAGTGCGCCGGGCGTTCCACACCCTCAAGGGCAGTGGCCGCATGGTGGGAGCCACCTCCATTGGCGAGCTGGCCTGGTCTGTGGAAAACCTGCTGAACCGGGTGATCGACCAGACCCTCAAGCTCAATGACGACACCTTCGCCCTGATCGACGAGGTCAACGCACGCATTCCGTCCCTGATCCAGGAATTCCGCCGGGGTGATTACACCGGCGATGTTGATGGCCTGATCAGCCGGGCCGAAGCCCTGGCCACCACCCGCCGCACCGAAACCGGCACCGCAGAAACGGAAGTGGCCGAAGCAACCGAGACCGTCACTGAGGCCCCGGCCCCGGTCGCGGTTCTGGAACCCGAAGCGGAACCGGAACTGGCCCAGCCGGAGAGCACTGGCGAAACAGAGGCGGATGCCGACGACCTGATCGACGACGAAATCCTCGAGATCTTCGTTGAAGAAGCCGGCGAAGTTCTGGATACCATTCGCGAATACCTGCCGATGCTGCTGCGCCAGCACGACGATCGCAGTGCCCTGACCGAAGTACGCCGGGCCTTCCACACCCTCAAAGGCAGCGGCCGCATGGTTGGCGCCAGTGTGATCGGCGAACTGGCCTGGTCTGTGGAAAGCATGCTGAACCGGGTCATTGATGGCAGCATCTTCATGACCGAAGACGTGGCCAGCCTGCTACAGGATGTCACCGATGCTGTACCCGGCCTGGTTTCCGACTTCGAGAACCGCCGCCCGGCAGCGTTGGATACCTCGGCCCTTGAAGCCCGCGCCAATGCCCTGGCCAACGGAGAGATCCCGGACGCCAGCACCATGCCGGCAGCCGACCCCGAATCACTGACTGAACCTGAAACCGTTGGCGTCCAGGAAACCGACAGCGACGCTGAAGCCGCTGACTACGACGACGATGAAGACGCCGTTGACCCGATCCTGCTGGAAATTTTCGAGAACGAAACCGAAACCCACCTGCAGACCATCAACGACTACCTGGCAACCGCCGGCGACAAGGCCACCGTCAGCTACACCGACGATCTGTCCCGGGCCCTGCACACCCTCAAAGGCAGCGCGAACACGGCTGGCATTGCCCCCATCGCCGCCGTCATCACCCCGCTGGAACGCTTTGTTAAGGAATCCCGTGCCCAGAACAAGCGGGCAGACCGTGATGTACTGGAACTGATTGCCGATGCCAAGGAGTTCCTGACCCGCGGCCTGGCCCAGCTCCGGGATAACCCGCAGGCAGACCTCGAAGGTACCGAAGACTACCTGGCCCGCCTGGAGCAGGTGTACCAGCGTACCCTGCAGTCCTCCGATCCGGCCGATGAACTGCAACCGGACACCCGGGCACCGTCCCAGCTGGTACAGCTGTTCCTGAACGAGGGCCTGGACATTGTGCTGGATGCCGAGAGCATCCTGGATGAATGGTCCCGCCACCCGGACCAGCGGCAGTCTGTGGAGATCCTGCAGAAAGAGCTGGAACAACTGGCTGCCGGCGCCGCAGAAGCCGGCCTGGTGGATGTTACCGAACTGGCCGCTGCGCTGAACCAGGCCTACAGCACGGTATCCGAAACGCAGCTGGAGCCGGACGATACCTTCTTCGGCACCCTGCGCACCGGCCATGAGCAACTGATCAACCTGATGGACCAGGTCGCCGCCGGCCTGGCCACCGAGAGCAATGACAACCTGATCGACGAACTCTACGCCCTCGCGAACCGGGCAGACGAGAGCGAGCTGGAGCAGGAATTCGAGCAGCAGTTCTCCGGCGATCTCGACGAAATCGACCTGAGCCTGGAACTCGACGAACTCGGCCAGCCCGACGAGCAGCCGGAACCCGAGTCGCCTGGCGAAGGCTGGCTGAGCGAAGAACCTGCGTTCGAAACGGCAGCTGCCACCGACGAAGACAGCGAACTGGACGAAGAACTCGCTGCCATCTTCCTGGAAGAAGCGCGGGACCTGGTCGACAGCACCGCAACCTCACTGCAGACCTGGAGCGAAGACACCGGCAACCTGGATACTCTGCACCTGTTGCAGCGCGACCTTCACACCCTCAAGGGCGGCGCCCGCCTGGCCGGCATTGCGCCCGTCGGCGACCTGTCCCACGAACTGGAAACCCTGTTCGAAGGCCTGACCGAGCAGCGTTTTGCCGTCAGCGATTCGTTGTCTGACCTGCTGTTCCGGTGCCATGACCGGTTGGCCAACATGGTCGACACCCTGGAAGCCGGCAACCAGCCCGAAGCAGCCCCGGACCTGATTGCCGATATCCACGCCTGGATCGACGGCGCCCGGGATGGCGGAGCCAGCACCGAACCGGCAACCGACTTTGATGACGACATTCTGGCCCAGGCCGAAGCCGCGTTCGATGCGGGCAGCGAAGAGGAAGCCACAGACAGCGCCGATGAGGATGCCCTGGCTAGCCTGTCTGACCTTGACCCGGAACTGACCGGCATCTTCCTGGAAGAAGCCTACGACCTGATCAACTCCACCGGCAGTGCCCTGCACACCTGGAGCGAAGATCCGTCGAACCAGGCCGTGGCCGCAGAACTGCAGCGCGATGTACACACCCTGAAGGGTGGCGCACGGATGGCCGGCGTCGACACCATTGGCGACCTGACCCACGTTCTGGAAGACCTGTTCGAGAAAGTGGCCGAGGGCCAGCTGGCCGCCAGCAACGACATGACCGACCTGCTGTTTGCCTGCCATGACCGCCTGGCACAAATGGTGGAACAGGTTGCCACCCAGAAGCCCTGCCCGCCGGCCAACGACCTGGTTCAGCAGGTAGAAGCGATTCTCCGCGGGGAAACACCGGCACCGGCCAGCAAAGGGCAGGAACCGGCACAAGACCTTACCGAAGACACAGCGGATGACACCGGCTGGATGCCAGACACCGGGCTTGAGGCTGACGAAGACCTCACCGAAGCCTTCGAAGCCATGGGCGGTGACGACCTGGCCGGCATCTTCCTGGATGAAGGCCTGGAAATCCACGAAGCCATTACCGAGTGCCTGGACCAGTGGCGCGAAGATCCGGACGAACTGACCGTTCTGACCCGCCTGCAGCAGGAGCTGCACACCCTCAAGGGTGGTGCCCGGTTGTCCGATATCGACCCGGTGGCCGACCTTGCCGAAGCCTGGTCTGACAGCCTCGAACCCCTGCTCTCCGGCGGCAACAACCAACAGGCGTTGCTGGCGCTCAGCGATCAGGGTGCCGCCAGCCTCAAGGGCATGCTCGACAGCCTGGAAGACGGCCATAAACCGGCCGCCGCCAGCGATCTGATCGAAGCCTTCCGCAGTGTTCAGGCCGAACCGGCTGAACAGGGCGAACAAGCGGCAGCCACGGCAGAACCGGCTGCTGACGAAGCCGATGCGGTTGACCCGGAAGTGCTGGAAATCTTCCTGGAAGAAGCCGGCGAGATCATGGACCAGCTCGAGCAGGTGCTCGATGACTGGCGCAAAGACCCGAACAACCACCAGTACAACCAGGAAGCCCAGCGGGCCCTGCATACCCTCAAAGGTGGCGCCCGCCTGTCTCAACTGAGCGTACTGGGCGACAAGGCCCATGCCTTGGAGACCCGGTTGATCGACCTGGGCGGCAATGCACCGGGCGACAGCCAGTGGCAGGAGATCACCCAGGACCACGACGCCATCATCGAGCTGGTCTCCGACGTTCGCCGGCGCTTTGCCGACGGTAGCCCGGTGGTCCAGCCGGAGCAGCCCGCGGAAGACGCACCCGAACACGAGCAGCCCGAACCGCAGGCCGCCGAGCCGGAAACCTCGGTGCCCGAAGCCCCGAAACCGCCAGCGCCCGCCAAGCCGGCCAAGGCCCGCAATAAAGCAGCGGAAGCCCAGCGTGCCGCCCAGGAAACCATCCGGGTATCGGCACCGTTGCTGGACGAGCTGGTTAACCTGGCCGGTGAAACCAGTATTACCCGGGGCCGCCTGGAACAGCAGACCAGCGACTTCGGTCACACCCTTGAGGAAATGGCCGCTACCATCGAGCGACTGCGCGAACAGCTGCGCCGGATGGATATCGAAACCGAAGCCCAGATCCTGTTCCGTGCCGAACAGGAACACGGCCCGGATTACGGCGACGACTTCGACCCGCTGGAAATGGACCGCTACTCCTCGATCCAGCAGCTGTCACGGGCACTGAGCGAATCGTCTTCTGACCTTGCAGACCTGCGTGAAACCCTGTCTGACCGGGTACGGGATACCGAAACCCTGCTGGTGCAGCAGTCCCGGATCAACACGGAACTCCAGGAAGGTCTGATGAAGACCCGGATGATTCCGTTTGCCTCCATGGTGCCGAGACTGCGCCGGATTGTGCGCCAGATCAGCAACGAACTGGGCAAGAAGGTCAACTTCGACGTGCGCAACGCCGAGGGTGAAATGGACCGCAACATCCTTGAGCGCATGATTGCGCCGCTGGAACACATGCTGCGGAACGCCCTCGACCATGGCATTGAAAGCCCCGAAGACCGGGCCCGTGCCGGCAAGCCGGAAACCGGTGAAGTGGTGCTCTCACTGACCCGTGAAGGCGGCGACGTGGTACTGCGTATGATCGACGACGGCAAAGGCATTCCCGCCGAAGTGATCCGTGACAAGGCCATTCGCCAGGGCCTGTTGCGGGCCGACGAAGACCTTACCGAACGGGAAGTCCTGCAGTTCATCCTGCAGCCCGGCTTCTCTACCGCCCAGCAGGTGACCCAGATTTCCGGCCGGGGCGTGGGTATGGACGTGGTATCCAGCGAAATCAAACAGCTCGGCGGCAGCCTGGATATCGATTCGGCCCTGGGGCGTGGCACTACCTTCACGGTGCGCCTGCCATTCACGGTATCGGTTAACCGGGCCCTGATGGTCGCCACCGGCGAAGACTTCTACGCCATCCCGCTCAACACCATTGAAGGTATCGTGCGGGTCAGCACCTACGAGCTGGAAGAGTACTACAAGCCGGATGCACCGCTGTACGAATACGCCGGCCAGGAATATCGCCTGCAGTACCTGGGCAGCCTGCTGAACAGTGACCACCAGCCCAAGCTGCAAGGCCAGGCCCTGCCGCTGCCGGTGATCCTGGTGCGGGGTGCCGAGCAGCCACTGGCCCTGCAGGTTGACCACCTGATGGGCAGCCGGGAAATCGTGGTTAAGTCTCTCGGCCCGCAGTTCAGCTCGGTTCGTGGCGTTTCCGGTGCCACCATTCTGGGTGACGGTAACGTGGTGGTGATTCTTGACCTGCCGGCCATGCTCCGTTCTGACATCCTGTCTGATCGCCAGCGCCTGGCTAACCTGGACAAGGCCCGCGAAGCCGGCCGCTACGAAGACCAGACCACCACGGTTATGGTGGTGGACGACTCGGTTACCGTACGGAAGGTTACTTCCCGACTGCTGGAACGCAACGGCATGGAGGTTATCCTCGCGAAGGACGGCCTGGATGCGGTGGCCCAGCTGCAGGACCATCGTCCGGACATTATCCTGCTGGATATCGAAATGCCCCGGATGGACGGTTTCGAAGTGGCCAGCTTTGTGCGCCACGACGAAAACCTGAAAGAGACGCCCATCTGTATGATTACCTCCCGGACCGGCGAGAAACACCGGGAACGGGCACTGGCCATCGGCGTCAACGAATATCTGGGCAAGCCGTTCCAGGAAGCCGAGCTGCTTGAAACCATCAAACGACTGACCGGGAACGGGTAATGACCGGCCATGACGGCCGGCCCGGCATCGGCATTGTGTCCGATGTGGTGTTGCAGCGGCACCGGTTGCAGGTGGCTGCCGGCAAGTTCGGCCTTGAGGTCAGCTTTTCCGGCGGCCCCGACCGCCTGATGGATTATCCGGGGTTTCCCGATGCCGCCCTGTGGCTGGTAACCCTGGAAGACGAAGCCGACCACCCGGCGCTGTTCGAACACCTGCTGGAGCACACCGATGCCCCGGTTCTGTTCGGGATGGACCAGGCTCCAAAGCCCGGCACCAAGGACTATGTGCGCTGGGAAAGGCGGCTGCTCAACAAGCTGGAAAAGCAGCTGGGGCACCTGGAGAAACTGGACTCCGCCAACGACATCGAAGAGTTGGAAGTCCACGCCCGGCCATCACCCGAGGCACCACAACTGTCCCAGTGGATAACCCCGGCGGCTCCGGGCTCGGTAGCCGAGGAAATCTGGGTTCTGGGCGCCTCGCTGGGCGGTCCTGCTGCGGTGAAAACCTTTCTGGACCACCTGCCGGCCGGCCTGCCGGTCGGCTTTGTCTACGCCCAGCATATAGATGACAACTTTACCGGCGTGCTGACCCGGGTACTGGGCCGCCATGCCCACTACCAGCTGAAGCGGGCAGAGGAAGGCTACAAGGTTCGCAACGGCGATGTGGTACTGATGCCGGTAGAACAGGAGTGGTCGTTCGCAGACGACGGCAGCCTGACCGCCACCGGCAAGCCCTGGCCCGGCCCCTATGGCCCGTCTATCGACCAGGTGCTGCTGAACGTGGCTGACCACTTCCGCGAGCACTGCCACGCGATTCTGTTCTCCGGGATGGGCAACGACGGCGCCATCGCCGCACCGCTGCTGAAGAAACGGGGCAGCCGGATCTGGGTCCAGGACAGTGCCAGCTGTGGCAACAGTTCGATGCCCGAGTCTGTCGCTGCCACCGGCTGCACCAGCTTCTGCGGCACACCGGACCAGCTCGCCGGCGAACTGATCAAAACCATTGAGAACCATTGCCTGCTCAAGGGCCGGCAAAAACGGGATTCTGCCTGAGGACACACAATGAACGAAAACAGCCAAACGCTTCCCTGCGTCATGATCCCTGTCTGTGACCGGCACCTGCTTCTGCCCAACGTGTCCATCGCCGAGGTGGTGGATTTCAACAGCACAGACGCCGGCGCCAACACCCCGGACTGGCTGGTGGGTTTTCTGGACTGGCGCGGACTGACCTTGCCGGTCATCTCCTACGATGCCGCCAATGGCGGATCGCTCACGGTTCCGGGCGATAACCGGGGCCGTATCATTGTGCTCAACACCATTGGCCCGGACCACAACAAGGCGCCGTTCATGGCCCTGGTGACCCAGGGCATTCCGAGCCAGGCCCGCCTGGATGAAAGCCAAGTGCGCAAGCTGGACGGAGAGCCCGGCCCCGCCGACCTGATGCTGGTAGACGTGGAAGGCGAAGCGGCCTGGATTCCCAACCTGGAATACCTGGAATCCCTGGCGGTGCAGGCCCGGAACTGATTCCATCCCGGGCCATGGCAGCCAATCCTGCAAATGTTATAATGTTGCAAACTTTGCAGGACACGGACCATGCCCGAACGCGCGCTCCCCTACCGCCCCCACAACCATGATGCCTGCGTCAGCCATGCCCTGGCCGACGCCCGCACCATTTGCCGGCAACAGAATGCCCGCCTGACGGCCATCCGTGAGCGGGTGCTGGAACTGATCTGGCAGTCCCACAAACCGCTGGGCGCCTACGATATCCTGGCCCGGCTGGGCGAAGAGGGCCACAACGCCGCGCCACCGACCGTGTACCGGGCCCTGGATTTCCTGCAGCAGTACGGACTGGTACACAGGATTGCCTCCCTGAACGCCTTTATCGGCTGCCCCCATGCCGGCGAACACCATCGTGGCACCTTCCTGATCTGCCGCCAGTGCGGCAATGTGCTGGAACTGGATGCGCCGACGGTCAGCGAATCGATTGAAGCCGCAGCTCGGGCCGAAGGTTTCCGGCCCGACGACATCACCCTGGAAATTTCCGGCCTGTGCCCCCGTTGCCAGGGAGCAGAAGTCCATGACTGAGGCGCTGGCAAACCTGGAGGGCGTTACCGTTCAGTTTGATGACCGGCTGGTGGTCAACCGCGTCAGCCTGACCGTACACCGGGGCGACATCATCACCATCATCGGCCCCAACGGAGCCGGCAAAACCACCCTGATCAAAACCGTACTCGGCCTGCAGCGGGCCACCAGCGGCAAGGTATCACGGGCCCCGGGGCTGGTAACTGGCTATGTACCCCAGCACCTGACCCTGGAAGCCACCCTGCCCCTGAGCGTGCGCCGTTTCATGCTGCTCAGCGGCAAGCCGCTGGCAGAGTGCGAGGCTGCGCTGGCCCGGACCGGGGTAAGCCATTTGCTGGAGGCCTCGGTGCATCACCTGTCTGGCGGCGAAAAACAGCGCTTACTGCTGGCCCGGGCGCTGGTGCGCAAACCGGACCTGCTGGTGCTGGACGAACCCGCCCAGGGCGTGGACATCAACGGCCAGGCCGCACTGTACGAACTGATCCGGGAGCTGCGGGACGAACTGCACTGCGGCGTCATCATGATCTCGCACGACCTGCATCTGGTGATGGCTGCCACCGACAAGGTGATCTGCCTGAACCAGCACGTCTGCTGCAGTGGCTATCCGGCGGATATTTCCCACGACCCGGCCTTTATCGAAACCTTCGGCCACCAGGTAGCGGAATCGCTGGCGGTGTATCACCACCACCATAACCACCAACATAACCTGCACGGCGACGTTGTTGCCGGCACCGGCCATCAGGGAGCCTGTAACCATGAGCATCATTGATGCGGTGCTGGGCGATTTCTTCTGGCGAGCCCTGATCGGCGGCCTGGGGGTGGCACTGGTGGCCGGGCCGCTGGGCTGTTTTGTGGTCTGGCGCCGGCTGGCCTATTTCGGCGACACCCTGGCCCACTCCGCCCTGCTGGGCATTGCCCTGAGCTTTCTGATCAGCGTACCGCTCAACCTGGCGGTGATCATCACCTGTGTAGTGATCGCCCTGGCGCTGGTGCTGTTGTCCCGTACCCGGGCCCTGTCGACCGACACCCTGCTGGGCATCCTGGCGCACTCGGCCCTGGCCATCGGCCTGGTTACCCTCAGCTTTATGCCGGAAGTACGGGTAGACCTCACCGGCCTGCTGTTTGGTGACCTGCTGGCCATGAGCCGCCAGGACCTGCTGTGGATCTACGGCGGCGCGGCGGTGGTACTGACCCTGCTGGCCGTGCTCTGGCGCGGTTTGCTGATGAGTACCATCCACGAAGAACTGGCGCGGGTGGAAGGTGTTCCGGTGGAGCGCCTGCGGCTGGCACTGATGCTGATGTTCTCGCTGGTGATTGCGGTCGCCATGAAGATTGTCGGGGTGCTGCTGATTACCGCCCTGCTGGTGATCCCGGCGGCAACCGCCCGGCGGCTGGCGAAAAACCCCGAGCATATGATGGCGCTGGCCGTGGTGTTTGGCTTCATTGCGGTTGCCGGCGGGTTAAGTATGTCCTGGTACCTGGACTCCCCCGCCGGCCCGTCGGTGGTGGTTACCGCCTTCCTGAGCTTCCTGCTGGTTTACGGAGCGGCCCGCAAGAACAGCCACTGAGCCACCCGCCGGTCAAAGCGGCTGGAGCCGGTCCATCAGGCGACCGGTTTCCAGCAGTTCAAGGAACTCGTCACCCAGCCGGTCGCTCTCGGCGATGGCCTTGCGCCAGTCCCGTTCACGACCTTCGTCATCGCCCAGGTATTTCTCGAAATCCTTGCGGTCCGGCAGTTTGCGGTTCGGCAGGCTGTCCAGATACTCCCGGGACGGTGACACCAGCAACACATCCTGCAGCCGGGTCGCGTCTCCCCGGCGCCAGGGCAAGGTCTTGTCGAACCAGCCGGGCACCACCTTGTCGGTAAAGTGCGGGTAGAGAATCACCCCGGGCTGCTCGTAGGGCAGGTCCAGGTGGTAATCCAGCAATCCACCATCCCGATACACCCCCTCCGGCGCACCCGGAATGTTGCGGACACCGGACATCACCAGCGGAATGGATGCAGAGGCCAGCAACGCCGGCAGCAGGTTTTCCCGGGTCAGGGCCACTTCGTGGCTGGGAAAATCCACCAGTTTAGACACCGGTGCCCGTACCCGGCCATCGTGCAGAATGCCCCGTTCCATATAACGGCCCAGGTGCCGGCGGCTTACCATATTGGCACTGATGGCACTCATCAGCCCCAGACCTAGCCGGCCCCGGGTGTCGTGCTCCAGAAAACCCCGGCTGCGCACCACCACCACATTCAGGCGGTACCAGGGATGGTTGAGCAGGTAGTCCTCACGACCACCCAGCAACTCCTCCAGGAACAGGATGCTCTTGCGGGTCACTTCCGCCGCACTGACGCCCTTGGCAAAGCGCTGGCTGGTGTAAAGCTCCGCCAGCTTTGCCAGCTGGGCCCGGGGGTCATCAGAGGAGGCCACCGCCGCAAAGCGCCAGCTACCGATCGACGAGCCGATCAGCGCCCGTTCCTGTTCCACACGGGGCAGCCAGTCGCCAAAGATGGCTTTATCCAGGCCGCTGAGGCCCAGGGCTTTCGGGCCACCGGCAGCACCGGGAATAACGTGTACGTCTTCCGGCCCCAGCGGCTTTTGCTGCAACCGGTTCAGTGCCCGCCGTCCAACGCGAATGGTCAACGCCGGCTGTTTGATATGTATTGCCGTCATTCTGTTGTTCCTCTGGAAGTCCGGGGAGTTTAACGAACCCGGGCTGCAGCAGCCAAGAAAACCGGCTTTTTCCTTGGCACGCCGGATCTGCGTGCTAGACTCGATCGAAAACCTTCCAAGGAAGCAGGACTGCAGCAGGAGCAAGCGGTGAATCAATCTGCCCCGCCGGCCTGTACTGGGCCTATCCGGCGGCCATCGCCCTGTTCTTCCTGCTCCCCATCAAGGAAGCTATCGTCTGCAACGTCATTTTTGTCGCAGTTATGGCGGTGGTGTCGTTCCTGCAGTTCCCCGAGGCGGACTTCTGGCGCATTACCTTTTCACTCGGGCTCAGCTGCCTGTTTGCCATGATCTTTGCCTGGCTGGTGGGGCGTCTGCAGCAGGAACTGACCCGGCTGGCCACCACCGATCCACTCACCGGCTGCCTGAACCGCTCGCAACTGGCCGATGTGCTGAACAGCCAGATCCAGATACGGGAACGCTATGAACGGGTATCCAGCCTGGTGCTGATCGACCTGGACTATTTCAAGAACATCAACGACCAGTGGGGCCACCTGGCCGGCGACCGGGCGCTGTATGAAGCCAAGGCCCGGGGCCGCAACCAGGTGGTGCTGGCGCCAGCCAACCGGCAGCCCCCGGTGCAGCCGGAGCCATGGCAGCGGTCACCGGCACCGTTGCAACCGGTCAGCTCAGGGCCGGCTGCTTCCGGAACGCCCGATACGCCGTAAACACATCCCAGGGCTGCTCGAAGTGGGGGTAATGGCCCACATTTCTCAGGGTGACCACATCTGCATCGGTGATCAGTTCCCGGTAACGCCGAACCATACCGGCACCGGACACCGGATCCGCCGTGCCCGAGATCAGCCGCATCGGCTGGCGGGCATTCTGCAGTGCGCCCACCCAGCGGTTACGGTGGCACCGACGCTCCTCCATAAAATGAATCAGCTCATGCAGGATGCCGCGGCCGTTGTTGTAGGTCAGCAGGTGCCAGAATTCGTCCATTTCCTGCTGGCCAGGAGGGTTGCGGGAGCCGAACAGCCGGCAGAAGTTGCGCTCGAACATGCTGCGGGTCAGGCCCCGGCTGATCAGTCCGCCTAAAGGGCTGCCCAATACGCGCTGGATTAACAGGGGGTTGTGCACTTCCGGGAAGATGCCGCCGTTCAGCAGGCACAGGCTGTCAACGGTAAAGCCAAGGCTGCCTTCCTGGTCCCGGGCCAACAGTTCCTGGGCCACGGTGGAACCGTAATCATGGGCCAGCAGGTGAATGCCGGGCAAACCGAGGCCTTCTATCCAGCCCTGAACCAGGTCTGCCTGGTCTTCAATGCTGTAGCGGTAGTTGCGGGGCTTGTCGGAAAACCCGAAACCCAGCATATCCACGGTCAGCAGGTTGTAGTGCCGGGCCAGCATCGGCCACACCCGGCTCCAGTCCCAGCTGGCGGTCGGAAAACCGTGCAGCAACACCAGCGGCTCGCCCTGGCCGGCCATGCGGCTGAATATAGCGTGGCCACCGTAGCTGAACCATTTGCCGGCCTGCTGCCAGCCATCCAGGGTCGATATGTCCTGTTTACTGGCGGCGGAAACGCCAGCCCCGGTCGTAAGCTGTTCCATGGCAGATCCCTGACACATTCCAAGCCTGTCACTTTAGATGAAAGCGCCAGCAACGGCCATAGCCCGGCCGGCACCGCACTGGTCTGTTCCGGCTGAGGTATCGTAAAGCATGGAGATACGGCCCGAATTCCCTTAAGCTTTGGCCCTTGTTAGGCACAGACTACCGGAAACCATTATGACTCTACCCCTCGATGACCTGGCCGGTCATTATTACTCCATCCTTGACGGCCTGGGCGAGAACCCCGAACGCGAAGGACTGAAAGACACCCCCATGCGTGCCGCCAAGGCCATGCAGTTCCTGACCCGGGGCTACCAGCAGGACCTTCAGGACCTGGTGAACAACGCCGTGTTCGAATCTGCCATGGACGAAATGGTGGTGGTACAGGACATCGAACTGTACAGCATGTGTGAGCACCACATCCTGCCCTTCATCGGCAAGTGCCATATTGCCTACCTGCCCCAGGGCAAGGTACTGGGCCTGTCGAAATTTGCCCGCATTGTCGACATGTATGCCCGCCGGCTGCAGATCCAGGAAAACCTGACCCGCCAGATTGCCGAAGCCGTGGAAAGCGTGACCGGTGCCAAGGGCGTGGCGGTGGTGATCGAAGCCCAGCACATGTGCATGATGATGCGCGGTGTCGAAAAGCAGAACTCCCGTATGAAGACCTCAATGATGCTGGGGCAGTTCCGCAAATCCCAGGCAACCCGGACCGAGTTCCTGAATCTTCTCACACAACACAGCTAATCGAGCTCCCATGACCCCCGTCGCAGTGATAACCGGTGCAGGACGCAGGCTAGGCTATGAACTCGCCTCGGCCCTGCTCGATCGTGATTTTCAGGTATTTGCAGTTTATCGAACGGAAACCGACGATCTCAAGTCACTGATTCGACGGGGCGCAACCGCAATTCAAACCGATCTCGAAGATCAACCATCGGTAGGGACATGCATTGGGGAGATTCTCAAACGTAGTGATCGGTTGGACGTTCTGATCAATAACGCATCAAGTTTTACTCCCGACATCACAAATGATGATATAAAGCTGGCGGAACAGTCTCGCCATTTTTTTCAGGTAAACAGCACGGCACCAATGCAGTTGATGCATGGGTTCTCAGAAACACTCAAAAATACTGGTCGAAGAAATCACAGACCAACGCTTGTGGTCAACATTACTGATATCTTTGCGGATAAACCCAACCCGGCTTTTGCCGCTTACTGCGCTTCAAAAGCAGCGCTGGCTAACTTAACCCTTAGCTACGCTGCCCTGCTTGCGCCTCATGTTCGTGTCAACGCCATTATGCCTGGTCCGATCGGGTTTCTTCCCAGCCATACCGATGACCAGAAACAGCAAGTTCTGGGAGAAACGCTCTTAGGCCGAGAAGGGGGCTTTCACAGCGTGGTCATGCAAGTGCTGTCCCTCTTGGATAACGACTACATCACCGGAGCGAGCATCCCGGTGGATGGTGGCCGGCGCTTGGCCCAAGGAATGCCCCACAATACGGATCGTTACTCGAGCTGAACGGGCATGCTCAAGCCCAGTAAAAAGTTCACGATAATACGACTCCTCGATGGTCGCCCCGGTGAAGCAGCCGTCACCACTTTGCTCCAAAATGTCCACATCGATGCAGCGGTCTTTCAAGCTTCTCAGCGGATCAGCACGATCACGACCCAAGGCTTCCTCAAGCGCATTCGTCCTGTTTTTGAGCTGACATAGTGACAGTGGGCTGTAGAAAACAACTAGAGCATTGAGAAAGGAACGCTTCGTCACTATGCCCTTAGGCTGGGTATGTATAACGGGCGACAACCACAGCATGTTATTTTCTTCCAACAGCGTGGCAACCGCATTGGCCAGATTCAACCTTGGTTCAACATTGCTACCCAGTCCGCATAGATACCACATATGATCATCTCAACAGTTTTCGGATATACGCACCAATTAGTACGGTAACGAGCAACACTCCGATCATGGACTCCATGGTGACCATAAGCGACAGCCACGATATGGCGGGGGGAACCGGTAGGCTCCATTCTCCAAAAAGTATGCTGATAAAGCTTTGCAGACTCAGCATCAGCGCCTCGCTTGATGGAAAACCTGTAAGCGCAAAAGCAAACGCAAAAATTCCAATTACCAGCAGCGCCGTACACAAAACGTTTCTGAGCCGAATCCCCCAGCCGAAAAAACCGCCGAGTATTAGCCTGCGCAGTCTGCCGGATTCTTTGTAGTCACGCATATGAAAGAATGCATGATCTTCCTCCCTTAAATGGCCAGTGTCCGCCAGCCAGTTCTTGAAACATGTATAAGCTTCTGAAAGCAAACGGCGATTCTCAACATCTGATGATCTGGCGTCAAAATTTGCCAACAAAGCAAACGGAGGAGGGCTCATGAGACGACGAATCGGCACACTGCCGTAGATCAACGAAACCGGGTCAAACCACGCCTGTGCCGCGTGAAATCGTGACATTTCAATAGCCGGGGTTCCATCCTCCGGTTTTTCCAGCTCCAGAATCCAAGACTGATCCACCGAAGTGCCAGACAGCCGGCAGCGTCCCCGGAGACTTTTGCCCGTCATACGGAGATTACGGCCAATCATGGAATCTTCTACCGCTATTCCCTTGGCCTCATCTTGAATCGACACTCGATTCATACTCAGATCTTTTGTCAGTTCACAATCTCGTACCGTAATGCTATTCGCCTTGATGTCTGCAAGCTGCAGTTGGCCCAGTGTGCTGCGGTGAACCTCCAGATCACCGTCGAGATCGTACCCATCGACACAAATACCGCCGCTAAACTCGTTCCGACTTAAATGCTCGGCATGGTAGCTCTGACGCCCAATGTAAACATTGTTCAGTCGAGGTTGAGTGTTAACGGGGGCATCGTCCTGTTTCGATAGCAGTTGTACCGGTGCGTCAAAGCTGCCATTCAGTGTCAGGCACCCCCTAAGTGTCATTTCATTCAACCAGAGCATGTCATCGCCGCCCCGGGTGCCAAACTCAATCAAAACAGATAAAGCCTTGATGCCACGAAATGAAATTCCGCCAGGGCCAGAAAAGTCACAGCCAAAAATGACCACACTGCCGTCAAGATTAGCCGACTTCAAACTGAAGTGATTTTCAAACTGACAGTTGAGACACCAAAAACTGCCCTCGAAACGGGCGCGTATCCATCGAAAATCACCGACGACTTTACAGTTAATCAATACCAGCGATCCAGGAATGTCCAGGTCAAATATTTCGGATCCGTTCAGCACCTTGTTAGCGACCACGGTAATGCCATTCGAAGCGTTAAGCTGGTCCAACCAATGGCGATCCGAAACCAATTGCTGTTCGGAATCACGACCGACCCCAGAGATGGCAATATTCTCAGCCTCACATTCCGCTATGACTTCGCGAACGACAAGCGTTTCACCGTCGCGGGCATCTCGCCCGAGACGAACTTTGAAAACCTGTCCCACCTGAACGGCAGGATAGCCCGCCTTTTGGAATGCGCGCCAATGGCTATATGCCAGCTGCTGCTCTTCAGTACACAACGCTAGGAATCTACCGGCCCTGGAATCGGAGTGAATAACTCTCGCTTCCATTATTTCAATACTCAAACGTCGAACTCCTGTCCCTGTTCCGCAAAGCCCGCAAAATCTTCCTCCACTTCCAGTCGATAATTCTCAAAGTAATCCTCGTAACTCATTAGGTACATACGTTTGCGGACCGCTTTTGGATAACATTCTCGAAGTTCCGTTAACGACGCATGCACTGGATTCCAGTTCGAGAGTGTACTGTCATGCAGAATGATTTTTGGATTGTATCGGCTGACAATATCTGGGATTGGTCGAGTATCGCCACTGAACAATAATCTTTGATTAATAAATAGGCCATAAGAGGGTTTATTCGGGGTATGCCGGTTCTGGAATAACTGCAGATCCACACCTTCAAATTCAAAGCCACTTTCATCGACTAGAACTATGTCAAAAAAATCACGTAACTCAGCTGGGCCTTCCCCTACTTGGCCCATCACACCCTTCAATGTGTGCATCCATAGCTCTTCATAGACTCCCGGAGGTAAATAGAGGGTAGGTTTAAACCCGTAGCTAAAGCGGCATTCATAGGCTAATCGTTCAAGCCCAAAACAATGGTCGGCATGAACATGAGTGATAAAAATGGCGTCAATATCCTGCGGGGTAAACCCACGGTCCCGTAGAGCGAACTTGATTGTGTATCCAGCATCAATCAACAGTCGGCGGCCATTGGCTTCGATCATCGCATTGTTATTCCAATGATTGATAGCTTCGGAGTGCCCCACACCTAGCATTGTTAATTTAGCTTCAGTCATCCACGTAGATTCCTTCACAACTGGACCGAAAGTCTTGCACTATGGGCTGCCCGCATTCGATCCATCGGAAAATTTGAAAGGGTTATGCTAGTTTCTATTTTCACTTTACAGTGTAACACCGTATAGAGCTGCTGAATTATCGAGGAGATAGCATGCCCAGCAACAGCCCTGAACAGATTCGCGAAATTCTCGAGACCGTCCGCACCATTGCCCTGGTGGGCGCCAGCGAGAAAACCAACCGCCCCTCCCATGAGGTGATGGAAAACCTGCAAGGCCACGGTTACCGGGTAATTCCGGTAAACCCGAGACTGGCCGGCCAGGAAATTCTCGGCGAGACCGTGTATGCCGACCTGGCCTCCTTGCCCGAGCCGGTCGACATGGCAGACCTGTTCCTGGCTCCGGAGCGCACCGATGCGGTGATCGACCAGGCCATCGAACAGAAAATCCCGGTGCTCTGGCTGCAGATTGGCGTGATCAACGAAGACGGTGCTGCCCGGGCGGAAGCCGCAGGGCTTAAAGTGGTCATGGACCGCTGCCCGAAGCAGGAAATTCCGAAACTGGGCATTGCCACACCCGCATCCGGCCGCTGATTCCCGCTCGAATCAAGAGGCCTGTCACAGTTTGGGCGAACAACTGTTACCCGTTTGCCCAGCCTGTCATAACCTAGCCTGCAGCGATTGTATCCGCATCCCCTTCGGGGGGTGATCCGTGGTCCCATAATAATCATAAGATTGGCCGAGCCATGTGGTTGAGAAGTATGCCGGGCAATGACACAGCCTTGAAACCGATCGTGCGTGCTCTGATGAGCCCGGCGTTCCCTGTGCTAATTCTGATGGTCTTCCTGGCCGTTGGCTTCTGGCTGCGCAGCGGGCTGATCGAGGAAGACAGCCGTCACGTCCGGATTATCTTCGGCAGCCTGTTCCTGCTCGGGCTGCTCACCAGCCTGACCACGGTGTTGGTCCAGGCCATCCTCCGGCGCAACCAGGCCCTGCTGAAAACCCGTAAAGAGCTGGAGCGGGAGATCGACCAGCGCAAAGCCGTGCAGAAAGACCTGGAACGGCTGGAATCCACCGACACCCTCACCGGCCTGGCCAACCGCCGCTTCTTTATGGAAGACCTGGCGCATACCCTCGGCATTGCCGACCGGCAAATGCGCCAGGCAGCGCTGATCCTGCTCGACCTTGACCGCTTCCAGATGCTCAACGATACCCTCGGCCACCAGTTTGGCGACGAGCTGCTGATTGGCGTGTCGGAACGGCTGAACCGCCTCAGCGACGAGCTGGTGCTGGTGGCCTATTCCGGCGGTGACGAGTTTATGGTGTGCCAGCAACAGGTCGACGATATCGATGATGTCATTCATCTGCTGGGGCAAATCAGCCAGTGCTTCCAGGAGCCGTTCGAGGTTCAGGGCGAACGCCACAGCATTACCGCCACCATGGGCGTGGCCTTGTATCCCCAGAGCGGCCTGGATGCCGACACCCTGCTGCGCAACGCCGACATTGCCCTGTACCGGGCCAAGGAGCAGGGCCGCAACACCTATCAGTTCTATATGGAAGGCATGCAGGACCGGGAGGTGATGCGGCTGGAACTGGACAAGGATCTGAGCCAGGCCCTGGCCAATGACGAATTCATTCTGTACTACCAGCCCCAGCTCGACCTGGACACCAACGAGGTGACCAGCGTCGAGGCGCTGATTCGCTGGCAGCACCCGCGCCGGGGCTTGCTGGCACCCTGTGAGTTCATTCCCCTGGCGGAGGAAAGCGGCCGTATTACCGAGATCGGCCGCTGGGTGGTACTGGCCGCCTGCCGCCAGCTGGCGCGCTGGAAAGGCACTCCCTGCGAGAACCTCCGGATTGCCGTCAACCTGTCCGGCCGGGAGCTGGACGATGAGTCCCTGGTGGCCCATATCCGGGACACCCTGCTGGCCGAGCAGGTGAACCCGGCCATGCTGGAGGTGGAGCTGACCGAGGAGATTTTCATCCAGAATATCGAGCACAACCTCAATCAGCTACGCCAGTTGCACCAGCTGGGTGTGCACCTGGCCATTGATGATTTCGGGGTGGGCTATTCGTCGCTGGGCTACCTGCGGGATTTCCCGGTGGATATGCTGAAGATTGACCGGTCGTTTATCACCGAGGTGACCAGCCGCCATGATGATGCGGTGATTACCCGGGCGGTGATCAACCTGGCCCACAACCTGGGCATCCGGGTGGTGGCCGAGGGTGTGGAGACCCGGGACCAGCTGAATTTCCTGCGCCGGCACCACTGCAACCTGGCCCAGGGTTTCCTGATCAATCATCCGGTGCCGCCGGAGGAGCTGGAGAGTTCCATCATGGTGGAAGCACCATTCGCCCGTGAGCCGGCCATTTCCCGATTGTAATTGCCTGCCGCTGACTGCAAACTTCCGGTAAATTCTTTTCGGGTGGTTGTTATGTCTGCCAGGTATCTGACTCCGGAGCAGGATGCGAAGCTTCGCCGCTGGGAGCGGTGGAATCGCAATTATTTTGTCTTCGCGTTTGTGGCGTTGATTGTGGTGTTGGTGTTCAGCAGTCAGCTGGGGATTTCTTCCGGCGATGACTGGGGTTCACTGGGGGTGTTGCTGGCGTTGCTGGTGGCGCCGATTGTTGTGCTTCAGCTTCGGCTTCGGTGTCCGGCCTGTGGCGAGAAGATCGGTTGGCAGGCGAAGCTGATGGCGCCTGATCAGTGCAAGTCATGTGGTGTGTTTCTTCGCTCTAAAAATTCCTCTTCCTGATTTCCTTTTCTGAAACCTTTGACCTGTGAGTTGGTCACAGGTTTTACTCTTCTGTTGTGGATTTGGGAGATTGCCGTGTCGGTGTGGGTGGCGCTTCCGAAAACCGCTGTGAATACTTCCCTGTACGCTTGTCTCCGCCATCCATGGCTACGAACATTTTCGGAAGCGCCACCCACACCAACACTCCGAAGCATCTGAATAGGCCTCCCATCCACCCGAATGTTTATTGGGGGATCATGGCACCATGAAAGTCAAAGAAATCGCCACCGCCGCCGGGGTTAACCCGGATACCGTCCGGTTCTATACCCGGGAAGGTCTGCTGCGCCCGGTGCGGAATCCGGATAACAACTACCAGCTTTATGATGCCGAGGATCTGCGGCGGTTGCGGTTTGCCCGGAAGGCTCGGCAACTGGGTTTTTCGTTGCCGGAGATCCGGCAGATTCTGGAGCAGGCGGATGACCATCATTCACCCTGCCCGATGGTGCGGGATGTGTTTACGCAGCGGCTGGCGGAGGTTGAGCGGGAGATTGCGGAGTTGCAGTTGTTGCGCAAGCGGATGGTGTCAGCACTTTCGGCATGGCAGGAGATGCCGGATGGGACGCCGGACGGGCATACGATTTGTCGGTTGATCGAGCATTGGGATAATCCTTCTGCCGGGTCTTGCTGTGGGAGTAGTGAGTGATGAGTGAAGCACCGGTTCTTAGAACCGCTCTGTCGATTTCCGGGGCGTCTTGTCAGGGGTGTGCGAAGAAGATTCGTAATGCCCTGGAGCCGCTGGCCGGTAGTACCGAGCTGGTTGAGGTGAATCTCGAGGCACAGACGGTGGCCCTGCCTGAGGGCGTGGATGTGGCCGAGGCGGCGCGGATTGTGACGGAGACGGGGTATCCGGCAGAGGCCATTGCCGAGCCGGGGGCGGAGTCCGGCAGCTGTTGTGCGTCGAAGAAAGCCACGTCCTGCTGTAGCAGCAAGGCGCAGGAAGAAATCTACAAGCCGTATGAGCCGGCAGCAGAGGCTGCGAGCGCAACTGAGGTGCCGGCCGATGGCGATGCGGTGGTGTTGGCGGTGACCGGGGCGACCTGTGCGTCTTGTGTGAATTCTATCGAGAAAGCCCTGATGTCGGTGCCCGGGGTAACCCATGCCCATATGAACCTGGCGGACAATACTGCCACCGCCAGCGGAGGTGTGGATTCGCAGGCGCTGGTTAATGCGGTGGAGAGCGCCGGTTACGGCGCCCGGGTGATTGAAGACCCGGATGCGGCAGACGATCGCAAGCAGGAAGAGGACAAGAAGCAGTACAAGGTGCTGCTGGTGAAGATGGCCATCAGCCTGGGGCTGGGCCTTGGGCTGATGATCTGGGGCATGGGCTTCGGGTCGATGATGGTGACCGAGGCCAATCAGCTTACCTGGATCAACCTGGGTATTCTCACCCTGGGGGTGATGATTGCCACTGGCGGGCATTTCTATACCGGGGCCTGGAAGGCGTTCAAACACCATAACGCCAATATGGACACGCTGATTGCCCTGGGTACCGGTACCGCCTGGCTCTATTCGATGGTGGTGGCCAGTGTGCCGGAGGCGCTGCCGGAGATGGCGCGGCATGTGTATTTTGAGGCCTCGGCGATGATTATCGGCCTGATCAACCTGGGCCAGGCGCTGGAGCTGCGGGCCAAGGGCAAGACCTCGGAGGCGGTGCGCCGGCTGCTGGACCTGCGGGCAAAGACCGCCCGGGTGATCCGCGATGGCCAGGAGCAGGACATTCCGGTGGAAGACGTGCAGAAAGGCGATCGCATCCGGGTGCGCCCGGGCGAGAAGCTGCCGGTAGACGGGGTGATTGCCGAGGGCTCCACCCGCATTGATGAAAGCATGCTGACCGGTGAGCCCATGCCGGTGAGCAAGGGTGAAGGCGATGAGGTCTCCGCCGGTACCCTGAACACCCACGGCTCCATTATCTATGAAGCCACCCGGGTAGGCAGCGAGACCGCGCTGGCGCAGATCATCAAGCTGGTGAAGAAAGCCCAGGGCTCCAAGCCTGCCATCGGGCGGCTGGCGGACAAGATTTCTTCCGTGTTCGTGCCCTCGGTGATGCTGATTGCCGTAGTGTCGGCGCTGGTCTGGTACAACGTCGGGCCGGAGCCGGCGGTGGTGCATATGATGGTGGCTGCCACCACGGTACTGATTATCGCCTGCCCCTGTGCGCTAGGCCTGGCCACGCCCATGTCGGTGATGGTGGGGGTCGGCAAGGCCGCGGAATACGGCGCGCTGATTCGCCAGGGCGATGCCCTGCAGACCGCCGGCAAGATTGACCTGGTGATTCTGGACAAGACCGGCACCATCACCGAAGGCCATCCAGCGGTCACCCGGGTGCATGCGGTTGATGGCGATAAAAACCGGTTGCTGGCGCTGGCTGCCGGGCTGGAGCGGCATTCCGAGCATCCTTTAGCGGAGGCGATTCTGACGCGTGCCAAAGAAGATGAGGTCTCCGTGGAAGCCGTCACCGGCTTTGAAGCGTTGAACGGCAAAGGTGTTCAAGGTGAATTTAACGGCGAAACAGTGCGCCTGGGTAACCGGCGCTGGCTGGAAGCCGAAGGGCTGTCTGTAGACGCCCTGAATGACGCCGCCCAAGCCATTACCCAGGAAGCCGGCACACCGCTGTTCCTCGCATCAGGGCAACAAGTGCTGGGCGTCATCGGCGTGGCCGATGCCATCAAACCGGATTCCGAGGCTGCCATCCGGCGCCTGCACGACGCTGGCATCAAGGTGATGATGGTCACCGGCGATGTCGATGCCACCGCCCGCGCCATTGCGGCCAAATCCGGTATCGATGACTATCGGGCCGAGGTGTTGCCGGAGGACAAGGCCGAAGTGGTCAGCGAAATGCGGGGTAAAGGCTACACCGTGGCCATGGTCGGCGATGGCATCAACGATGCCCCGGCACTGGCGGCTGCGGACGTCGGCTTTGCCATCGGCACCGGTACCGATGTAGCCATTGAAAGCGCATCGATCACCCTGATGCGCGGTTCCCTGCACGGGGTGCCGGACGCCATCGAGATTTCCCGGGCGACCGTGAAGAATATTCACCAGAACCTGTTCGGGGCCTTTATCTATAACTCCTTGGGTATTCCGGTGGCCGCCGGCCTGCTCTACCCTGTGTGGGGCATCCTGATGAGTCCGATCCTGGCCGGCGCCGCCATGTCGCTGTCTTCAGTGACGGTGGTTTCCAACGCCAACCGGCTGCGGCTGTTCAAGACCAGCCAACCCCAGGTATCAGCAGAGGAGCGGAACTGATGACAACATTTCTGGTCAATGCCGGTGGTCTCGCCCTGATGGCTGCCATTGTCTGGTGGTTCTGGCTCTCCGGCTCTAACTCGGACAACTCCGATCAACATCACTGAGGTAATCACCATGAGAAAACACACCCTGGCCCTTGGCCTGATTGCTGCAATGGGTTTTTCCACAACCGCCCTGGCTGGCGGTGCCGCCCAGAGCATCCATGTATACAAATCACCCACCTGTGGCTGCTGCGGCGACTGGATTGACCATCTGGAAGAGAACGGCTTCGAGGTAACCGCCACCAACAGTAACGACATGGGCAAGATCAAGGCCGAAGCCGGCCTGATTCCGGGCCTGGGCAGCTGCCACACCGCCTTTGTGGATGGCTATGTGATTGAAGGCCATGTACCGGCAGACGACATCAAGCGCCTGCTGGCGGAAGCCCCCAAGGCCACCGGCCTGAGCGTACCGGGCATGCCGGCGGGCTCTCCGGGTATGGAGATGGGCGACCGCAAGGATCACTACAAGGTGATTCTGTTTAACGATCAGGGCCAGACCCGGATCTTTAACGAGCACAACTGACGCCCGCCCCGCGGACTATTTTTCCTGGCCGGTTCTGCCAGATCTGACTCGATCTGGCAGAACCGTTATACTCCGCTGCATCACACATTTTTAGCCAGGTTATTTCTCCATGCTCAATGCCGACGCTCTCAATCAGTTGCGCCAGCTGAAAACCGATATCAAGCAGAACAAGGTGGTCTTCCCGGGTACCGTCAAGCCCACCAACGGGCGCTTCGGCTTTGTGGCCCTGGATGAAGGACGGGACGTGTTCCTGCCGCCCGAGGAAATGCAGAAGGTGCTGCCCGGCGACCGGGTAAACGTTACCGAACAGGAAGTGGAAAAGGGCAAAACCCAGGGCATGGTGGACGAGCTGCTGGAATCGCACCTGACCACCTTCGTGGGCCGTTACCTGATCAAGGGCAAGGGCCACTTTGTGGCACCGGAAACCCCGGGCATCAACCGCTGGATTTTCATTCCGCCGAAAGAACGTATGAACGCCCAGCCGGACGACTTCATCTACTGCCAGATTCATCGCCACCCGTTCAAGGACGGCAAGGGCCAGGCCAAGGTACTGCGGGTTATCGGCAAGGCCGGTGAGCCGGGCATCGAACGGGCCTTCACCCTGGCCAACTTCGACCTGGCCGATGCCTGGCCGGACGAAGTGCAGAAGCAGGCCGATGTCCTGGGCGAAGCGTCTGTTTCCGCCCACACCGATGGCCGCGAAGACCGAACCGCACAGCCCTATGTCACCATCGACAGCCCGGGCACCCAGGACATGGACGATGCCCTGATGGCCACACCCAACGCCACCGGCTGGACCCTGTCCATTGCCATTGCCGACCCGACGGCGATGATTGAACCGGGCAGCCCAGCCGAGGAAGAAGCCTTCAACCGGGCCACGGCGATTTACTTCCCGGGCGAGCCGCTGCCCATGCTGCCGGATACCATCAGCACCCGCCTGTGCTCACTGATGCCGGATGTACCCCGGCTGGCGCTGGTGTGCGACCTGCAGGTGAACAACGATGGCAGCCTGGGTGACTACAGCTTCCAACAAGCGACTATATGCTCCAAGGGTAAGCTCAGCTACGAGCTGGTCTCGCACCTGATTGAAGGCCGGGAAGACGACGAGATCAAGGCCCTGCCAGACGCCGTGGCCAACAGCCTGGACCAGCTGCACCAGGCCGCCACCGCGCTGCGCAAATGGCGCGCCGAACACGCGCTACTGAGCAATGACCGGCCGGAATTCCGGCTGCGGCTGGACGAAAACAAGCGCATCCGGCTGATTGAGCCGGCAGTCCAGAACGAAGCCCACCGGCTGGTGGAAGAGTGCATGGTGGCGGCCAACCGCTGCGCCGCTGACTTCCTGAACCAACGGGGGCAAGGGCTGTTTATCCAGCACCCCGGCCTGCGGGACGACCGTGCCGACAACATCCGCAAGCTGCTGGAAGGCTATGCACCGCACTTGGTCGAGCACGATGCCAGCACCGCCGAAGGCTTCAAGGCCCTGATGAAACACACCGAGCAACTGGAAGCGGAAGTACCGGTTAAATCCATTCTGTCCCGCCAGCTGGCCCGGGCAGAGCTGGGTTTTGAAGCCGCGCCCCACCAGGGTATGGGGCTGGCCGCCTACACCACCTTTACCTCACCGCTGCGCAAGTTCTCGGATTTCTATGTACACCGGTTGATCAAGGCCGCGCTTTGGGATTGCCCCATCAAGGCCCTGAACAGCCAGCAGCTGGAAGCCCTGCAGAATACCCAGTTCCGCGCTCGCCAGGCCGCCAATACCCTGGAAACCTGGCTGAAGGCCGACTACGCCAAGACCCTGCCGGAAGACCCTATGGAGGGCACCATCAGCCGCACCATGCCCTCCGGTTTCTTTGTGCGGCTGGATTGCAACGGCCTGGAAGGGTTTGTCAGCTGCAAGGACCTGGACGGCAAGTTCAGCTTTGACCCGGTCACCCTGCGCCTGGTGCACAACAAGAACGGCCGCATCTTCCAGCTGGAACAGCGGGTAACCGTAAGCTTTACCGGGGTGGACGACGAGCGCCGGCAGATCAACTTCAAGCTGCTGAACGCAGAAGAAATTCCCACCGGTACAGACAAAGAGGGCGGCTGACGCCGCCCTCGTACTTACTTCTCCAGCATTCTGGACAGGCGCTCATCCTTGGCGCGCCAGAGTTCGCCCAGCCAGTCTTTCATATTCCGGCGGTGCTCGGCATCGCTGGAATAGTCCCGCCCTTTCAGGTGCTCGGGAATGCTCCGGGTACTGATATCCAGCTGGATCTCCGGCACCCGGCCACACAGGAAGTCCCAGAAGGTGGGCGCTCCGGCCGGATAGGCGATGGTGACATCCACCAGCGTGTCGATGGAATCGCCCATGGCATCCAGCACAAACGCCGCTCCGCCCGCCTTCGGCACCAGCAGGTGCTGGTAGGGTGATTTCTGTTTATCGTGCTTGGCCTGAGTAAAGCGCGTGCCTTCAACAAAGTTCATCACGCTGACCGGGGTATAGCGGAATTTCTCGCAGGCCTTGCGGGTGGCAATCAGGTCGTCACCGCGTTTTTCCGGATGCTTGATCAGGTATTCCCGGCTGTAGCGCTTCATGAACGGGAAATCCAGGCCCCACCAGGCCAGGCCGATCACCGGCACCCAGATCAGCTGCTGCTTGAGAAAGAACTTCAGAAACGGCGCCCGGCGGTTGAATACCCGCTGCATGGCCAGGATATCCACCCAGCTCTGGTGGTTACTCAGCACCAGGTACCAGCTTTCACGCTTGAGGTTTTCCGCCCCGGTCACCTGCCAGCGGGTACCCTGGGTCAGTTTCATCCAGCCGGTATTGCAGGCCACCCAGGATTCCGACACCCAGATAATGGCCTTGGTGCACAGCACCCGGAAGCCCTTGTGGGGCACGACCAGCTTCAGGATGGCGGGAATGTAAAGCAGCAGGCACCAGAACAGGGTGTTGATGCCCAGCAGAATGGAATTGAGAATGCCGATCAGGGGCGCAGGTAGAAAACTCAGCATGGTAGTCCTGTTGTAGGTTGTTGGTTCCGAAGGCCTGCATCATAGCAATCACCGGGGCACTTGGGCAGTGGCCCGAAGTGACCATTGTGCCGGTCATCTGTGACGGATTTGCCATGGTGCCGGCACCACTGCCACCCTATCCTTACCCCATTCCCTGACCAGCAGTCGATGATGGAAGGCCCATGCCCAGTGTTCTGAAAACGGTCCGCAATACCGCCTCCGGCCTCACCCGGCAGGGTGCACTCTACGCCGGCAATGCCTTTGACCGGGTATTCCGCGCCGCCAGCCTGGTACAGGCCGGGCAAACCCCTTTCGAAACCCTGCACAGTGACGGCCTGGTGAGCCTGCGTTATTACCCGCCGCTGCAGGAAGACTTCATCGAGCTGGACGGCATGGTGATTCCGGTGGAACGGAAAACCCACCGCACCCCGATTGTGGTCATCCCGCCCCTGGCGGTGAACATGCTGATCTACGATTTGTTCCCCCAGCGCAGCCTGGTGCGGTTCCTGCGGGCCAAGGGCTTCGAGGTGTACCTGATTGACTGGGGCATCCCGAAACGGGAGCACACCCACTACAACATGCACACCTATGTGGCGGAGTTGCTGCCGGCCTACCTGAACCGGGTGCGCGACCACAGTGGCGAGCAGGAGTTGTCGCTGCATGGCTGGAGTATGGGCGGCATGTTCACCCTGTTCTATTCCGCCTTAAGCAAAGACCAGCATATCCGCAACGCCATCGTGCTGGGCCTGCCCATCGACAGCCATGCCTCGGGCGCCATCGGCTGGATGTACCAGCGCATTGCCGATGTGGCGGAGGTGGTGCGCAAGCGCACCGGGTTCAAGCTGCATGACCTGAAACCCCACTGGTTCTACACGCCTGGTTGGGCCAATACCATCGGCTTCAAGCTGACCAATCCGGTGGGCAGTGTGATGGGTTACTGGGAGCTGCTGGTGCGCCTGGGTGACCGGGAGTTTGTGACTAACCATGCCACGACGTCGGCGTTCCTGGACCGGATGGTGGCCTACCCGGGCGGGGTGATTCAGGACACGGTGGTGCGGGTGTGGATTGATAACCAGCTGGCGAAGGGGCAGATCCAGATTGGTGAGGATTTTGCGCGGCTGGAGAATGTGAATGCCAACTTACTGGCGATTGCCGGCCAGGAGGATACCCTGGCGACGCCGGGAGCGGCGAAGCGGGTGATGGATCATGTCAGCTCTGCGGACAAGACCTTCCGGGTGGCGCCGGGTGGGCATATGGGGATCCTGGCGGGGAGCAAGGCGCCGCGGGCTTCGTGGTTGGAGCTTGCGGAGTGGCTTGCTGTTCGGTCTGACTGAGGCTTTTAGCTTGGGTGATGGCCGGCATGTGGCAGGGGGTAGGCCTTCCAAAAACCGCTCCTTCGGCACTTCCATGTGGCGCTTCTGCTCCGCCATCCATGGCTCCGCACATTTTTGGAAGGCCTACCCCCTGCCACATACCTCCGCTAAATCCCGTTGGGCCTCCGCATTTCCGGTCTTCCAGCGATGACTTGGGGGATTTCCTGCCCTACACTTCCATCCATGAAATCCATTGATATATTGAACCTGGACTTGCGGTCTCTGGTGACCTTTCTGGCTGTGCTGGACGAAGGGAGTGTTTCCCGGGCGGCGGTTCGGCTTGGGGTTAGTCAGTCGGCGGTGAGTCATACCCTGGACCGGCTTCGGCAGGCGTTCGGGGATCCGTTGTTTGTGAAGTCCGGGCGAGGGATTGTGCCTACGGACTATGCCCTGCGCACCGGGCCTCATATCCGGCAGTTGCTGGACGATGTGCGCACGCTGCCTTCGGGGCCGCCGTTTGATCCGGCGACGGCGGAGTTTACGTTTACCGTTGCCGCCAACGACTATCAGCGGGATTTGTTGCTGCCGGGGTTGGCCGGGATTCTGCGGGAGCAGGCGCCGGCGGATCTGAAGGAGTACATGGCCGCGGACCACATCACCGTGCTGTTCGCCACCGGCGAAAAGCCAGGGCTCGACAGCACCATGGAGGCGCGGGGCATGAACCGGCACAGCGCGGTGACGGTGTCCAACTTCTCTGGCCTGCCGGCCTTCCTCAAAGGCACCACCCTCCTCGCCTCCGCCCCCGAACGCATGAGCAACGGCCTGATGCGGGACTTCGAGTACGTGCCGCTGCCGTTCCAGTACAACCCGTTTACCCTGCTCATGCTCTGGCACCGCCGCCACCAGACCGACCCCGCCCACCGCTGGGTTCGCAACCAGGTGAACTCGGTGGCTGCCACCATGAATGGCCTGAACAACTAATCAATCGATTTCGTTCATGTATTGCATGAAAGCTCGGGCTGTTATTTTTGCGGGCTTATCGTCCTAGACTTCCATTCCATAAGTTCGATGGTGAGAGTGGGGCCGTGCCTCCCAAAACTGTGCGGAGCCAGGGATGGCGGAGCCCAAGCGACACAGGGATGTGCCGTAAGGAGCGTGTTTTGGGAGGCACGGCCCCACTCTCACCTAACTCCAAAGTCAGGAAAAAATGTGCTCGCACTAACAAGTATCTGGACAACCATTCTGCTGGCGGCTGCCGTGGCTCTGGGCCCTATGGCTACGGACATGTACCTGCCTGCACTTCCCCAGATTGGCAGTGACTTTGGCGCTGGAACCGATCAGGTACAGCTGACCCTCAGCCTGTATGTTGTCGGGTTTGCTATAGCCCAACTGATTTGCGGCCCCTTGGCTGACCGCTTCGGCCGTAAGCCGGTCATGATTGGCGGCATGGTATTGTTCGCCGTGGCCAGCATAGGCTGCGCGCTGGCCAGTAGTATAGAGTCCCTGCAGATGTTCCGCTTTTTGCAGGCCTTGGGCGGCTCTGCCGGCCCGGTGCTGGGAAGAGCCATCGTTCGTGACGTCTATCAACCGAGAGACGCCGCCAAAATCCTGGCTATGCTGGGCGGCATGATGGCGCTGGCACCGGCAATCGCACCAACGTTTGGCGGGCTGATTGTCGCCCATATGGACTGGCACCGGATCTTTACGGTCATGGCCGGCTATGCCCTGATCATGATCGCCATCATCGCCATCGGCATCCCGGAACCACTAAGCCAGAACAACCGTCAGCCTTTCCGCCTGGGCAGCCTGTTGCGTAACTACCGCAAAGTCAGCGCCGACATGACATTCGTAGGTTATACCCTCACCAGCGCTGCAATTTACGGCGGTATCTTCGCGTTCCTGTCCGGCTCAGCGTTCGTTCTGATTGATGTTCTGGGCGTGGCCCCGGAACATTTCGGCCTGTACACCGCAGTGACTGCCGGCGGCTACCTGCTGGGCAACATGACGTCCATCCGGCTAACCAATCAGCTCCACCCGGACCAGATCCTGCTCTACGGCCTGGTAACCACCGTAGCTGCGGGAATGGCCATGGCCTTACTGGCCTGGAACCAGATTTACAGCCCCTGGGCGGTCATCCTGCCCCAGACCCTGTTCATGGTTGGCACCGGCATGGTATTGCCCCAAACCATGGCCGGCGCCCTGGCCAACCACCCCACCATGGCCGGCTCCGCCTCTGCGCTTCTTGGCTTCATCCAGATGAGTGCCGCCGCCACCGCCGGTGCGCTCGTCGGCCATCTACACGATGGCACGCCACTGGTCATGGCAAGCATCATCGCCACCTGTGGCGCCCTGGGCTTAATCGGCTACCTGCTGATGGTGCAGCGTTACCCCGCACAGAGCTTTGAAGCCCAAGCTGCTGCAGAGTAGTTATTGAAAGCGTTCCCGGAATAATGTGGCTTGGTTGGGGGACGGCGTTTCGGAAATTTGCGGAGCCATGGATGGCGGAGCAGAAGCGCCCACGGATGGCTTGAGCGTTTTTCGAAACGCCGTCCCCCAACCAAGCCCTCCCCCTTTCTCTAAACCCCTACAAACCGCATGGATGAAAACTCATCCAAACTAGGCTACATAGAGTAAGTACAAATTCCCGAAACCAATCAGCAAGGAGCAAACCATGGCGAACAACGTAACCCTGGACGGCAACCCCATCGAAATCGAAGGCAAATTCCCCCAGCCCGGTGACAACGCAGCCCCGTTCACACTGACCAGCAGCGGCCTGGAAGAAGTGAAACTCGATAACTGGGCCGGCAAGCGCAAAATCCTGAACATCATCCCCAGCATCGACACCGGCGTCTGCGCCGCCAGCACCCGAAAATTCAACGAAAAAGCCGGTGGCCTCGACAACACCGTCGTCCTCGTCGTCTCCGCCGACCTACCCTTCGCCGCCTCCCGCTTCTGCGGCGCCGAAGGCCTGGACAACGTAGAAACCCTGTCCACCTTCCGCAACTACGCCTTCCAGCAAGACTACGGCGTAGCCATCCAGAACGGCCCCCTCGCCGGCCTGTGCGCCCGTGCGGTCGTGGTACTGGACGAGAACAACAAAGTTATCCACAGCGAACTGGTCAGCGAGATCAAGAACGAGCCGGATTATGATGCGGCGCTGAAGGTGCTCTGAAACCAACACTTTCTGGAACCGGCACCACACATGACCGTGTGGTACTCGTAATCCTCCGAAGTAGGGGCAGCCGGGTGGTGATGCCCTTCCAAAAATGTGCGGAGCCATGGATGGCGGAGCAGAAGCGCCACACGGACGTGCCGCAAGGAGCGGTTTTTGGAAGGGCATCGCCACCCGGCTGCTTTCACCAATTCTCTACCGCGAACTGTTAGAATCCCGCCACACTCAGAACCAAGGCACCCAACTCGACGTGCACAAAAACCTGCAAAACGCCTCCCTGGGCCGCCAGCTCTACCACATGACCTGGCCCATGCTGTTCGGCGTGCTCTCCCTGATGACCTTCCAGCTCACCGACAGCTTCTTCGTCGGCCAACTTGGCCGGGACCCACTGGCAGCCCTGGGCTTCACCGTGGCCATGCAACAACTGGTCAGCGGCATGTACGTGGGCCTGGGCATCGGCACCACCGCCACCATCTCCCGAACCCTCGGCCAGGGCGAAGACCTGCGCGCCCAGCGCCTCGGCGGCCTGGTGATCGCCATTGGCGCCGGCCTCGCCCTGACGCTATGCCTGTCGGTCTGGCTACTGCAAAGCGTAATCCTGGACCTGCTCGGAGCCGAACAGGCCCTGCGCCCGGTGATTCGCGAATACTGGGCACCCTGGCTGCTGTCGGCCTGGACCGGCGCCATGGTTTACTTCAGCTACGCCGTATGCCGGGCCAACGGCGATACCCGCCTGCCCGGCTACATGATGATCATCACCAGCCTGCTCAACATCGCCCTGGATCCGCTGTATATCTTTGTCTTCGGCTGGGGCCTGCCCGGTGCCGCCTGGGCTACCATCACCGCGTTCAGCATCGGCGCCCTGATTGTGTTTCCCACCTTGCTCAAACGGGCCTGGCTGCGCTTTGACCTGCTCCAGCTGCAACTGGCCCAGGCTGTCCGCCAGCTGGGTGGCATCATGGCCCCGGCGATGGTCAGCCAGCTGATGCCGCCCATCTCGGCCATGCTGGCCACCGCCCTGGTGGCAAGCTTTGGTTCCGCCGCCGTGGCAGCCTGGGGCCTGGGTACCCGGCTGGAGTTTTTTTCCATTGTGGTGGTGCTGGCGCTGACCATGTCCATGCCGCCAATGATCGGGCGTATGCTCGGGGCCGGTGAGCTGGAGAAGATCCGCAAACTGGTGCGTATTGCCGTGCGCTTTATCCTGGGCTGGCAGTTGTTTATCGGGCTGGTGTGGCTGGGCGCCTCGGGCGTGGTATCTACCTTGTTCAGCCCGGATGCCGATGTACAGGACACTCTGCTGAGCTATCTGCTGCGGGTGCCGCTGAGTTACAGCGGGCTGGGAGTGTGCATTCTGATGGTGTCGGTGAACAACGCCCTGGGCATGCCCATGCGGGCGCTGCTGATTTCCACCTTGAGGCTGTTTGCCTGCTACCTGCCGCTGCTTTGGATTGGCGGGCAGGTATCCGGGCTGACCGGCCTGATGACCGGCGCCCTGATTGGCAACCTGCTGGCCGGTGCCATGGCCTATAGCCTGTACCGGCAAGGTATGAACCGGCTGCGCCGGCCGGCATGATGTGGCTCAGGCGAAGCGGGCGCGAAAGCTCTCCGGCATGGGGGTGACTTCGCGGGTTTTGTAGTTGAAGAACACAAAGCCGTATTTGGCCAGGGCCACCGGCTGGCCGCTGTCGGCCTTGGTCACCCGGAATACGAAGTCGCCGCCGTATTTGTTGAAGTCCATCAGGCCCACTTCGAAGCGCAGCATGTCCGGGTAGAAGGATTCGCCCTGGTACATGGTGGCCAGGTCGGTGACGATGATGCCCGAGCCATCCTCGCCGCCTTCTTCAACGCCGTATTCCACCAGGAACTGTGCGCGGGCTTCGGAGAGCATGGAGATCAGGGCGTCGTTACCCAGGTGGTTGGCGCCGTTGATGTCGGTGATTCTGACCGGCATCCTTGTTTCGAAGCAGAAGGCGTTATCCGGGAATTCGAGTTTGATTCTGGCCACGGCGGGGTTCCTTGGTTTGCGCTTTGGTGTTGGGGCTGCATCATACTCCTACCTTTGTCCCTTCTCATCCTGTGGGTTATTCGGGTATCTTGCTTTGTATCCCTGCGCTTGATATTGCGGTGTAAGCGGGGATTGGCGGTAGGCCTTCCAAAACACGCTCCTTCGGCACATATATGTAGACCTCTTGTTGCGCAAGCCTCCCAAGCTCTCGGTGGTGTAAAAAGTTAACTGGGTAAAACTGCGCACATATATCCGGCCTTTATGATGAGTCACTCCGGTGACTCTGGCCTCAATGAAAACCGCG
>NZ_JBSXOP010000075.1:0-47446 GCF_056859535.1 Marinobacter sp. L-46 | reverse complement strand
ATGGGGGAAAGGGGGAGTTGTGCCTGAATGCCGGAAACTGGCTAAATAATCGCCAACTTCGACCATGACCACTCGGATCTGGCACTACCAGGCTTGGTCTGCGAAGGTTGTTGGAGCACTATGAGAAATCCGGGCTAGCATGGCGTCGAAAACGTCCGATTTATTCTGGAAATGCCAGTAGACCGCTCCACGGGTGACTTGGGCGGTCTGGGCAATTTCTTCCAGCGATGCATGAGCTACGCCCTTACGGACAAAGACCTGTTCCGCAGCGTCCAGTATCGCCTGGCGTGTGTTTTCGGCTTCCGCTTTGGTTTTTCGGGCCATGGTGATTTTCCATCGTTGCGTGCATTGGCTCCGCCGTCCGGCAAGCACTTGCTATCTCATTGGATGCCATATCATGCCAAACTTTTTTGCATACATCCACGTATGAATGTAAAATATTTGAATTCTGAATCGCCTTACTCGATGAGAGATTCTCATCGAGTCTAAGCTAATATAAATTTACATTCGTACAGAAACGAATGTAAATTCTCTGTCATCTCACATCAAAAAACGAGAATCATTCGCCTATGAAAACTGCAGTTCAATTTGCCAGGGTGAGTCTTCTTACCTTAGCTTCAGGTCTGTTTCTTGCGGGCTGTGGCCAGAATGAGGTTCCGGAGAGTGCCCAACAGGGTAGTCAAGAGCCGCCCCCTCATCCTGTGGAAGTTGTTGAGTTGACACGCCAGGATGTGAGTATTGAACGATCCTACCCGTCATTGCTGCGCAGTGATGACGAGGTCACGCTGGTGGCCCGAGTGGCAGGTACTCTGGAGCAGCGCCACTTCGAGGCCGGTCAGATGGTGGAGAAAGGCGAACTGCTTTATTCCATCGAGCCTGACGTTTATCAGGCGATCGTCAATCAGCGTGAGGCCGACCTGGAAAGTGCCCGTGCGCAACTGTTCCGGGCCCAGCGTGACGCTGACCGGTTTGAGCGATTGCTGGGGCAGAACTCAGTGAGCCGACAGGATTACGACAAGGCGCTGGCCGATGCTAGGATTGCCCAGGCTTCGGTCGCCCAGGCTGAGGCCGCTCTGGCCAGTGCACGTATCGACCTGGACTACGCCAAGGTCAAAGCCCCCGTTTCCGGAATGATCAGCCTGAGCCAGATTAATGTCGGGAACTTTGTGAGCACGGGTACAGAATTGGCCACGATAACCCCATTGGATCCGTTGGAAGTGCGTTTCCAGCTGCCCCAAAGCCATGCCTTCGAGCTGCGTCGTCAGCTGAAAGGACAGGATATCGAGTCAATCACGACACGACTTCAGGTGCCGGGTAGTTCTGGCGATGAAACTGGCAGCCTGAACGGTAATTTGGACTTCCTTGGCTCCCGGGTTGACCAGGCCACCAGCACGGTTCAGGCCAACGCCACGTTTCCCAACCCGGATGCCAGCGTTTTACCTGGGCAGTTCGTGCGTATCCGCATTGAGGGTCTGAAGCGGTATGGCGTGCTGGCCGTGCCCGAAATTGCCGTTGGTCAGGGCTTGATGGGCCCGCAGATCTTTGTGCTTGATGAAAATAACGTGGCGCGCGCGCGCCCGGTGGATCTGGGTGAAGTCGCAGGCCCCTGGCAGATTATACAAGGCGGTGTTGAACCCGGAGAGCGGGTAGTGGTTGGAGACCTGGCGGGAGTTCAGCCTGGAACGACCATTGAGCCGCAGCCTTTCAAGGGCGATGCAGATTCGTTGGTGGAGGACGCCGAGGCGTCTAAAGAAGAAGCCCGTCATAGAGACATGGAAAAAGCGACAGAGGCTGAGCCTGGTACTGCCACTGAAAGCGCTGAGGACGCCTCCTCATGAATTTCTCGAACTTTTTCATCAAACGACCGATCTTTGCTACGGTTCTGGCAATCATCCTGACGATCATCGGGGTGGTCAGCTTGCGGGTATTGCCCATCGAGCAGTATCCCAGTGTTGTGCCCCCCACCGTTTCTGTTACCGCCCAGTTTCCGGGCGCAGATGCCGAAACGGTGGCACAAACCGTGGCTGCGCCGTTGGCGGAGGCAATCAACGGCGTAGAGGACATGCTGTACATGACCTCGACCAGTGCTGATAACGGCATCATGAGCCTGAACGTCGCTTTTGATATCGGCACGGACGGTGACATCAACACCATCAACGTGAACAACCGCGTGCAGGGAGCGTTATCGCAACTGCCGGAGCAGGTTCAGGCTCAGGGCGTCACTGTTGAGCTGCGTTCCAGTTCTATCCTGATGCTGGTGTCGCTGATCTCGCCAGAAGGCGATTATGACAACGTCTTTATGCAGAATTACGCCACTCTCAATATCCTGGACGAATTGCGTCAGGTGCCCGGGGTTGGTGAGGCCGAGGTTCTGGGGGGGGGTGAATTCGCCATGCGCATCTGGATGGATCCGGACAAGCTGGCGCAATACGACCTGACACCCACCGAGGTGGCGACGGCTATTCGAGCCCAAAACACCGAAGTTCCGGCGGGTAGTCTAGCCAGCACACCGCAAAGCGAACCGCGAGCCTTCACGTACACCATCACCGCGGGTGGCCGACTGAGCGACGTCAGCGACTTCCGCGAAATATTCCTTCGCACCAATCCGGATGGCTCGTCGCTGCGTCTTGAGGATGTAGCCCGAATAGAGTTGGGCGCCTCTTTTTACGCTATTGACGCAAACCTCAACGGCTCCACCATGACGCCGATTATTATCAACCAACAGCCGGGGGCGAATGCCCTAGCGACCGCGGACGCGGTGAAGGAAACCATGGCCGAGCTGGCCGAACGTTTTCCGCCCGGCCTCGAGCATGTGGTGCCTTACGATACGACGCTGTTTATTGATGCCTCGGTAAGCACGGTCATCAAGGTGTTTATTGAAGCCTTTCTGATCGTCGGTGTGATCCTGTTTGTGTTTCTACAAAACTGGCGCTTTACGGTGATTGCCATGTCGGTGGTGCCGGTGTCTGTGCTGGCCACCTTTGCCGGTTTCTACATGTTCGGATTCTCGATAAACCTGCTGACCCTGTTCGCACTGGTGCTGTCGATCGGCATAGTGGTGGATGATGCGATTCTTGTGGTCGAGAACGTTGAACGGGTATTGAGTGAGGATGACGAGATCACCGTAACTCAGGCCACCATTCGTGCGATGAAGGAGGTTGGTGGACCGGTGATTGCCACCTCGCTGATCATGGCTGCGGTGTTTGTCCCGGTTGCGTTCCTCGGCGGTTTCACCGGACAAATATACCAACAGTTCGCGCTGACCGTTGCCATTTCAGTGGCTTTCTCGGCACTTATGGCGCTGACTTTTACCCCCGCGTTATCCGCGATATTCATCAAGCACAAGTCGAAGTTAGGCGAGTCAAAGCTGATGCGCGCAATCAATACGCCGCTGCGTTTGTTCGATAGCTTCTTCGCGGGAGTCACCTCAGCTTACATGTGGGCCGTCAAGAAACTGGTTCATTTCTGGGGACTGGCCTTACTGCTCACGGGACTGGTGATTGGTGGTTCCTGGTGGCTTTATCAGACCACGCCTTCTACGCTCGTGCCGGAGACAGACCAGGGGATTGTCCTGGCGAGTGTACAGTTACCTGATTCAGCCTCACTCGACCGCACCAATGCCTACATGGATGAGCTCTCGTCCCGGATCGAAAAGATCGAAGGGGTGGAGTATGTGTCTGCGGTGGCCGGTTACGACATCCTTTCGAGTGCGGTGAACACGGCTCGGGGCGTCATGTTTATAAATATGGTTCCCTGGAACGAACGCTCCCTCACCGCGGACGAGCTGGTGGAAAAAATCATGGCGCCGGGAGCACAAGTCTCCGGAGGGTCAACGATGGCCTTCAACGTGCCGCCGATAATGGGTCTCTCCACCACCGGTGGTTTCACTGGGTATTTACAGTCATTTGAAGGCGCTGATGCCCAGGAGCTTTTCCAGGCCTCGGCAGAAGTGATGGAGGCGGCAAACGAACACCCGGCACTGCAGAGGGTATTCACAACCTTCAACGTGAATGTGCCCGGCTACCGTGCCGAAATCGACCAGCAAAAGGCGCTCAGTTACGGTGTTGCGCTGGAGGATCTGAACGCCACGCTGTCGAACACCTTTGGAAACGGCTTCGTTAACTATTTCAGTTACCAGAACCGTAACTTTCAGGTGTACCTCCAGAACGAGGACGAATTCCGTAAAACGCCGGATGACATGAGTAGTGTCTACGTGCGTGGAGGCAACGGCGAGCGAATCCCGCTTTCCGAATTCGTGACTCTTGAACGTCAGGCCAAGCCGGCGGTGGTATCCCGTTTCGGAGTTTATCTTGGGGCGCAGTTCCAGGGTGGTCCGGCTGAGGGTTACAGTTCCGGTGAGGCGATCGCTGCGATGGAGCAAATCGTTCAGGAAACCCTCGGAAGTGATTGGGGCATGGGCTGGACTGGAACCGCCTACCAGGAAAGTCAGGTGGGGAATACCGCAAGCCTGGCGATCATATTCGGCCTGATAATGGTGTTCCTGATCCTGGCTGCCCAGTACGAGAGCTGGTCGCTGCCGCTGGCAGTATTGACCGCTACACCGTTTGCATTCCTGGGTGCGATCGGTGGTATTGCTCTGCGAGGCCTCGATACCAGTATCTACGTGGAAATAGGGATGCTTGTGGTGGTTGGTCTGGCGGCCAAAAATACTATTCTAATCGTTGAGTTTGCTGAGTTGCGACGCAAGGAGCTCGGGGAGACAATCCGTGAAGCCGCTGTCAATGCCGCAGAGCTGCGTTTCAGACCTATCGTGATGACCTCGGTGGCGTTTATTTTCGGCACTTTGCCTCTGGCCCTGGCCACTGGCGCCAGTGATGTCAGCAGTCATCACATCGGCACCACGGTTGCAGTAGGTATGGGATCTGTAGCCGTTCTCGGTAGTCTTTTTGCTCCGAGTTTCTACGCCATGATTGCGGCAATTTCTGACTGGTTGGCGATAAAGGTGAAAGGAGAGTCGTCCGACCATCGGACAGTTGCTGAGTCGGGCCAGCACTGAAAGGTCAGCCGGCCTGGTTAACCGGGTCGGCTGATACTAAAAATCACAGGTTGGCGAGTGAATGCCACCAGGAGGTTGTCATGGAGTTCATTACAGAGGTCGCCCTGAGTTTTCCGGCGGTTGTGTTCAGCGTATTGATGCCGTTGGTTTTGTTGTACTGGGTGCTCGTTGCCTTACGGCTGCTGCCGTTGGAGTTGTTCGAACACGACAGCCTGAAAGGGGATTATCTTTCCAGCTCGCTGGTGGCACTGGGCTTTGCCGGAGTACCGGCTTCCTTTGCGCTTTCCGTCCTTTTGCTGTTGGCGTCAGCGTTCACTATTGCTGTCGAGGTGTTGGCGCTGCGCTGGCTAGACTTGGGGTTTTTCCGCGTACCACTGGGCCTGGTTGTCTTGTGGGGTTCGCTTGCTGTGGCGTCGCCATTGGCGGCGGGATTATGTGCGTCTGTGCGCCGCTGGTTTCATCGTCACCTGCTTGGTCATCAGCGGTGTTTGCTGGGTGAACAGGTCGAGGTGTTGGCTGAACCGGATGCCGACGGCTGGACCCGCGCGGTACTGCTTGATGACCGGGATTACGAGGTACGACTGCACGGTAAGCCGGAGAATATGCCCCACGCAGGTGATCGGCGAGTGTTGGTTAAATATGTTGCCGATGAAAACTCTTATCGCAGCGTTGACGAGACGGAGTATCGCGAGGCACGGGGACACCTCAAGAGGCTCCGGCTCGCTAGCAAGCAATCGTCCCAGGTTTTGTAGACAAGATTCAACTAGTCAACACGGTAACTTTCAATGGCCAGAAAAACCAAGGCGGAAGCCGAGGTCACGCGTCAAGTTATACTGGATGCGGCAGAAAAGGTTTTTATCACAAAAGGTGTGGCCCGGTCATCGCTGGAAGAAATCGCACGTACAGCGAAGGTCACCCGAGGTGCGATTTATTGGCACTTCTGTAATAAGTCCGATCTGTTCGATGCCATGCTCGATCGTGTGCGCCTGCCTATTTCCGCGTTGATTGATCCTACCGCCAATGCACAAACCGGTGAATTACAAGCGATCAGAAATCTTTGTGTGTACGCCTTGCGAATGCTCGTAGAAGATCAGCGCTATTTTCGTGTTTACAGCATTTTGTTCCACCACACGGAGTCGGAACGAGGATTGAAGAAGCTCGCAGAAATGGCGGAAGAATCGATTAACCTGATGACCCGGATTTTTGAAAACCATCCTCCGCACCCCTCCTTGACACCAAGACAGGCGGCACGCTCGTTACATACCCAAGTTCTCGGTATTTACTTCGACTGGCTAAGAAATCCCGGGGCCTATGACTTAGCACAGGAGTCGGAAATTCTTATTGACACTTTGTTTCGGGGTATTTGTCCCGACAGCCAGTCATTTCTGCCAGCGAAAGACAATCAATGAACAGACATTAGTGCTGCCCCACAGAGTCACGCGCGAAGCTGAAAATGCCGATCTACGGACTGTGGCGGTTGATTGGGGTTGTGAATTAAAGGCGGACCAAGTTGATGCATTGTTTTACCGAGATCGGCCCTTTATTGAAACTACTCCCCCGGGCCCGCCTGATGACCGCCTGCTTCGCCGTTATTTTTCTGGCGGGCTGTGCCTTGCCCGCCGTGAACAAGTCTGAATCAAGCGCGCTGACATTGTCAGAAGCGCAGGAAACCCGGCTGGGAAAAGCCATAGCACCGAGCCTGGCGAATCACCCGGGGAAAAGCGGTATCTATACATTAACCAACCCCCGGGACGCTTTCGCCGCCAGAGCTCTGCTGGCTAGAGCGGCCGACAGGACGCTCGATGTTCAGTACTACATCTGGCACGGAGATACTACTGGAACGCTGCTCTTGGAGGAACTCCACACGGCAGCCGACCGTGGCGTTCGGGTTCGCTTGCTGGTCGACGACAATGGCACCTCAGGACTCGACACAGAGCTTGCAGCACTGGCTTCACATCCATTGATCGAGATTAGGCTATTCAACCCCTTTGTTATCCGTTCACCAAAATGGATGGGATATGTTACGGATTTTTCCCGAGCCAATCGGCGCATGCACAACAAATCGTTCACCGCCGATAATCAGGCATCGATCATTGGCGGGCGTAATGTAGGTGACGAATATTTCGGGGCAACGGAGGGTGTTCTCTTCGCAGATCTTGATGTGCTTTCAGTAGGACCAGTCGTTAGCGATGTCTCGACAGACTTTGATCGCTATTGGGACAGCGATTCGACCTACCCCGTCGAAAATATTGTGCCAGCGGTTCCAGAGGAGGCTCTCGATCAATTCTCTACAAAAGCTTCTCTGATAGAGCGAGACGGTGCCGCTTCAGCGTACGTAAACGCGATATCTGAGTCAGAATTCATTAAGAAACTACTGGCAAGCCAATTAGAACTGGAGTGGGCTTGCGTCCGAATGGTGAGCGATGATCCGGCAAAAGGGCTTGGTTTGGCAAAAAACGAAGAGCTCCTTTCTCATCAGCTCGCAGAGATTCTGGGTGCACCGGAGAGCCGGGTTGCCTTGGTGTCTCCGTATTTTGTACCCACCGAGGCCGGTGTTGAGGCCTTTTCCGCTTTAGCGGACCAGGGAATCAGAGTGAGTATTTTAACGAACTCCCTCGACGCGACGGATGTCGCTGCGGTGCATGCAGGTTATGCCAAACGGCGGCAAGCCTTGCTTGAGGCAGGTATCCGCTTGTTCGAGATGCGGCGACTCTCCTCAGAAGTTAGCCGTAACCCGAGTGCTGGCCCTTTTGGTAGCTCAGGTTCCAGCTTGCACGCAAAAACCTTCGCTGTAGACGGGGAGCGGATGTTTGTAGGTTCTTTTAACTTCGACCCCAGGTCGTTCAACTTAAATACTGAACTCGGGCTTGTCATTGAAAGTCCTTTGCTGGCTCAGAACGTTCACCGTGTGTTTGAGACGACCATACCGTATAACGCTTATGAAGTTCGTATCGATGACGATGGCGACCTTTATTGGCTTGAGCGTGTCGGTGACAAGGAAGTTCGTCACGAGAAAGAACCCCACACCGGGTGGCTGAAACGAACCTGGGTTTATCTGCTCTCGATATTACCGATTGAGTGGTTGCTCTAATTATTATCAGTCAACTGGACGTCAATAATGAACTTTCGAAAAATCAACCGACAACCCAAAGCCTTGGTCATTCGTGGCTGCAAAGCAGCCCTGCGTTTTTTTTCATGGCATTATTCCCCGCGTTGCTCAGAGCCGAGGTCGAGAACTGGTCCTGGGATAATGACCTGCTGACCGGAACGGTCCGCCGCTACACCAGCGGCGTTCGGCTGGCGCATCTATCTGACACTGCTAAATACACAGATTCAGCTAAATGCTATTCATCACGGACGTCGTTAACCAATGACGCAACCAGCTTCTCTACCTTTATCAACGCTTTGCGACGCTCATCAAAGTAGTCATAACGGTCATAGATGCCCTCAACGCCTTTGAGCTTGTGGTTCAAACAACGTTCGGCCACATGTCCCGGAACGCCTGCGGCTGCAAGGAGGCTACGACAGGTACGCCGCAAATCATGCACGGTGAATTCTGCGATGTCCCCCATCCTGTTCTCTGGCTGCACCTCCCTGCCTGGCTCCTTACCGAATAGCTTGGAGATGGCGCGGTTCAGCGTATCCTTACCCATGTGTGGCTGCTTGCTGGTGCGCCGATTGGGAAATACGTAATCAGAACGAAAGGCTCGGACTTTGAGCTCTTCCAGCCAGGTCACGGCATGTTGCGGAAGAGGAATAACAATTTCAGTGCCTGACTTGCTGCGCTCTCCTGGGAGCCTCCAGCAGCGCTTTTCCAAGTCGAATTCTGCCCACTTAGCTTCCGTCAGCTCAGTCTTGCGTACTCCCAGAACGATCAACAGCGCGCAGGCCAGGTAGTTTTCCCGGGTAAAACTGTCTTCGTTTTCCCGGAACACTTTAAAGACATGCTTGATCTCCTCGAGGGTTAATGCCCTGTCTCGGCTTTTCTCAACACCCCCTGCATCCGTGAATGTGAAAGCAGCCGCTGGGTTATAAGTAACCAGGCCCAGCTTTATCGCGTGGTTAAACAGCTGTTTCAGGTACATCAAGGTGTCATTTGCTGTAGTCGGTCGCCCACTGTCCGCGACTTTCCGAACAATGCTGCGAACGTCCATCGGTTTGACTCCCTCGACATCGAAGCCACCAATCGAAGGCGCCACCTCTTTCACGAAAATTCTTTTCGGGATGTGCGGGTGCTTAAGACGTTTCTCCAACTCCTGATACCAGTCGTCAAATAGGTCATTCACGGTTCTGAGCGTCACCTGCTCATCCCGCTTACGCTCCTCTATTGGGTCGGTACCGTTCCGAATCTCCTTTTGAATCTCCACGGCCCGCTCACGGGCTTGTGCCAGGGTGAAGTCACCAGACTTTGCCAGCGTTAATTCGCGCCGCTTACCAGAGAGTGTGTAACGCAACATCCAATATGGTTCACCACGCTTTGGCACCATGAGGTACAGCCCGTTCCCGTCGCTGTGGCGACCCGGAGAACCATCTTTGATCAAGGCGCGAACTTTGGTCGCTGTGAGCTTAGCCATCATTCACCGCCAACGCAGTTTGCATTGAGGCCTCTAGCTCTGCGGGGTATACGCAGGGTCGGCAGGGTGGTGCGGGGAGTACACATAGATTTCTCGTACCTAAAATGGGGAGTAGACCGATTTACTCCCCATTATACCCCCCCATTTTTCGCTGGATTAAACTAGATTTTGCTAGACAACCATAGACAAACTTCTACTTTTACCCTTTATTAACAACACTTTATAAACGAATCAGGACTTCAGTGGACGCTACTCAATATTCTGCACCTGCTCCCGCATCTGCTCGATCAGCACCTTTAAGTCCACCGCTGCGCGGGTGACGGCGGCATCGATGCTCTTGCTACTCAGGGTATTGGCTTCCCGGTTCAGCTCCTGCATCAGGAAGTCCAGGCGCCGGCCGATGGCATCGTCGTTTTGCAGGGTGTCGGTGACTTCGCTGATATGGGCATCCAGGCGGTCCAGCTCTTCGGCCACGTCACTTTTCTGGGCCAGCATGACCATCTCCTGGGCCACGCGCTCCGGGTCCAGCTCTACCCTGGCTTTCTCAAAGCGATCCCGAAGGTTCTGCTCCTGGGCGGCCAGCAGCTGGGGCATCTTCTCCCGAACTTCCGCCACCAGGTTGCCCATGGTGGTCAGACGGTCCTCGAACAATGGCCGCAGGCGCTCACCTTCCCGTTCACGAACCGTCATCAGTTCCTTGACAGTTTCCGCGAACAGCCCCGCTGCCGCTTCCTTGGCTGCACTGTAATCCTTCTCCGGCAACGACATCACCCCCGGCCAGCGGAGAATATCCAGTGCGTTGATGTGGGCCGGGTTATCCAGCATACGGTTAATATGGTTGGCTGCCTCGTTCACCGCCTGGGCCATTTCATCGCTGATCTCGAAGCTCTGAACCTCGCTCTCCGCCGACTGCAGGCGCATGGAGATATCCACCTTGCCCCGCTTCAGCCCCTGCTTGCGCAACTCCTCCCGAAACCGGTTTTCCAGTTCACGGAAAGCCTCCGGCAGGCGGAAAGACGGCTCCAGATAGCGATGGTTTACGGTACGGATCTCACAGGTGAGAGTACCCCAGTCACCCCGGGTATCCTTGCAGGCAAAAGCAGTCATGCTGCGGATCATAATGGCTCCAGTCGTGTTCAACAGAGTTTCGAGTTTAACAGGCAAACGCCCGGAGCAGCGAACCCGACCAAATGCTATACTCGGTGCCCTTTCAAAACGCCCGACCGGCAACAGCCGGACATTCATCTTTAAAAAAACAGGACACACTATGCGACCAAGCGGCAGAACGCCCGAGCAACCCAGAGACGTCCGCATCACCCGCAACTACACCCGCCACGCAGAAGGCTCGGTGCTGGTTGAGTTCGGCGACACCAAGGTTATCTGCACCGCCTCGGTAGAGAACAAAGTACCGCCCTTCCTGCGCGGCGAAGGCAAAGGCTGGATCACCGCCGAATACGGCATGCTGCCCCGCTCCACCGGCAGCCGCATGGGCCGCGAAGCCGCCCGTGGCAAACAAGGTGGCCGCACCGTAGAAATCCAGCGCCTGATCGGCCGCAGCCTGCGCGCCGCGGTAGACCTCGAAGCCCTGGGCGAACACACCATCACCATCGACTGCGACGTCATCCAGGCGGACGGCGGCACCCGCACTGCTGCAATCACCGGTGGCTGCGTGGCCCTGGTAGACGCCCTGAACCACCTGGTAGCGAATAAGCGCCTGAAAAAATCTCCGCTTAAGCAAATGGTCGCCGCCATTTCCGTAGGCGTATTCAAGGGCACCCCGGTGGCCGACCTGGACTACCCGGAAGACTCCGAAGCCGAAACCGACATGAACGTAATCATGACCGATCAGGGCGGCTTCATTGAAATCCAGGGAACTGCCGAAGGCGCACCGTTCGAACAAACAGAACTGGACGCCATGCTGGCGCTGGCAAGGAAAGCGATTAATCGGTTGTTTGAACTGCAGAAAGACGCCCTGAAAGGCTAACTCAGGAGTCTGGGGTGGCGTTGTGGCAAGCCTTCCCCAGAATTTCGAAGGCCATGGATGGCCTGAGAGAAGCGCACATATATGTGCTCGTAGCGGTTCTGGGGAAGGCTTGCCACAACGGCGCCCTCCCCCAGATTAAGGATCGGCTTAAAAACTGATTTCGATATCGTAATCCATGATCACCGGCGCGTGGTCAGAGAACCGCGTACCGTCATCAATCCAGCCATCGCGAATGGTCTTGCGAATCCCCGGCGTCAGCAAATGGTAATCCACCCGGATACCGGCCTTCTTGCGTGAACCCTCGGTCTGCTCCGGCCACCAGGTAAACTGGTTGCTCTGCTTGTTGATCTCGCGGAATGCATCAATACAGCCCATCTCATCGAACAAACGATCCAGCCACGCACGCTCATGGGGCAGGAAGCCGGAAAAATCCGTCTTGTGGTAGAGCGGACTGGCATCCGTTACATGGTGAGCCGTCTGCAGGTTGGCACAGAAGATAAACTGACGACGCTTGCGCAGGGTTTTCTGCATGTGCACGCCAAAGGCTTCCATGAACTCGTCTTTGTGATCGAGAACAGTCAGATCGTCTTCACCAGTCAGCTCTTCTTCGCGGCCCAGGGCACAGGGCGCCAGTACGCAGGCTACAGATACCTTGTCGAAATCGGCCTGGATAAAGCGACCTTCACGGTCGGCCTGCTCGTTGGCAAAGCCGTACATAATGGCTTTCGGGAAGTGGCGGGTATAAATGCCGACACCGCCGTGCTCGTTCAGCTCGCCGTCGATGAAGTAGGCCTCATACCCTTCCGGAATCAGGTTTTTGTCTTCAACTTCGTAGGCACGCATCCGGTGGTCCTGAACACAGACAACATCAGCGTCCTGCTCTGCCAGCCAGTCAAAAAAGCCCTTCTCAACAGCCTGCTCCAAGCCATTGACGCTGATTGATACTACGCGCATACGTGTTCCCTGATTCGGTTTGTGTAGTATGATACCGGTTTTACGCTTTAATTAAAGATCCTATCCCGCCAGAAGCCTTGCCATGCATGACTATCAGCAAAAATTTATCGAATTTGCCATCCAGCGGAACGTTCTGCGTTTTAGAGAGTTCACCCTCAAATCCGGGCGCACCAGTCCGTACTTTTTCAATGCCGGACTGTTCAATACCGGCGACGACCTGCTACAACTAAGCAAAGCCTATGCCGCCGCGATAGAACGCAGTGGACTGGATTATGACATCATTTTCGGGCCTGCCTATAAGGGCATTCCGTTGGCTACGGTTACCGCCATGGCCCTTGCAACAGACGGTAACAGCAAACCTTTTGCCTTTAACCGTAAAGAGAAGAAAGATCACGGTGAAGGCGGTAATATCGTAGGCACCCCCTTGCAGGGTAAAGTGCTGATTGTGGATGATGTGATCACCGCAGGCACCGCCATCCGGGAGTCCATTGATATTATCCGGGCCGCCGGGGCCGAGCCGGCCGGCGTATTGATTGCCCTGGACCGCCAGGAAAAAGGTAATGGCGAACTCTCGGCCATCCAGGAAGTCGAAAAAGAATTCGGCATTCCGGTCGTCAGCATCATCCGCCTTGAACAGATACTGGACTACCTGAAGTCCAACCCGGAATTCGCCGGCCATGCGGAGAGCGTAGCCAGCTACCGGGACCGTTACGGAGTCTGATAAATGCAACACCGTGTGATCGCATCGCCGGTTCTCGCCGGTCTTGTCGCCCTGGGGCTCCTGGCCTCTGCCGGCGCGCAGGCGACCATGTATCGTTACACGGATGAAAATGGACAACTGGTGATCGGCAATACCATTCCCCAGGAAGCCACCAAGCGCGGCTATGAGATCCTGAGCGACAACGGCCGGGTTGTGAAAACCATACCCCGGGCGCTGACAGCCGAGGAAATCGCCGCGCGGGAAGCGGCCAGGCAAGCCGAAGAAGAGCGCCAGAGGCAGCTCGAGGCCCAGCAAGAGCTGGACCGGCAATTGCTGAAGCGCTTCAGCCATCCGGACCAGGCCATCCGGGCCCTGCGCCGGAAAATCCAGGAAATGAACAGCCTGATCCAGCTGAAACGCGGCAATATCAACGTGATTTCCGGGCAGCTGGATAACGAACAGAGCCGCGCCGCCGATATGGAGCGGGCGGGGCGTGAAATCCCCGAAGCCACGCTGGAGAAAATCCGCCGGCTGGAAGCCCAGATTCGTGAGGTGGAGCGGGAAATCTCAGCCCAGCAGCAAGACATCGAGTCCGTGCGCAAGGCCTACGAGGAAGACGTTCTCAGGCTGGAAGAAATTACCGGGGAAAAACGAACCATTCCCCTGAACCCGGAAAGCGAAAATGCCGATCCGGAAACAACAGAGGGCGCTCAATGAGCGCCCTCTGCTTTTACACTACTGGCCTTCATCAGGCTGAGGCAGTTTCTTTCTTGGCCGCTGGCTTACGCGCCGCAGTTTTGCGGGCAGCCGGCTTCTTGGCGGTGACTGACTTCTTGGCGTCCTGGGCCGCCTCGGCCACATCTTCAGCAGCTTCAGATACGGTATCAGCACTTTCAGCCGCTTCTTTCTCCAGCTTGGCAACCAGCTCAGCTGCGAAGTTACCGAAACGGCCGTTCAGGGAGCGCAGTTGCTCGAACAGGGTTTCGGAGTAGCCGTTATAACGCTTGCGCAGGCTCTTCACGCTGTACTCGCGGGCTTCCGCTTCCAGCTTCTCGGCGTAGTCGAACGGCTTGGAGGCCAGCTTCTTCTGCTGCTCTTCCGCGGCGTTGATGCCCTTCTCTACGATGCCCTGCAGTTGTTCCTGGTAAGATTTGAGTTTACCCATGATGACTCTCCTGACGTTTCAGACGTTCGTGATTTTCCAACTTCGGCCGGCACTACAGCGATCAGCGCAGCCGGCTTCTGGTAACTTTCACGGTCAGGTTACGGACAAAAATTAGAATGTTCATACTAGAACTGCTCAGGTAATCACCAACGGAAGATTACCCAGCTGGGAACCAGCAAGTCTGAATCCAAGCCTGAATCGGTATCCTGCACCCAGCCACCACCATCGGCAGGCACCAGGTAGTATTCCGGACCGGTTTCCGGCACCACCTTGATCTCCATAAGCTGGCCGTTGACCCGGTACTCGTAGAAGACTTCGTTCTCGCCGGGGCGGATGACAATCTCCGGGCCACCTTCGGGCGGCTGGTAATCGGAAATCACCAGCGGCTCCTGCGGAGTAACCACCGGAGTAGTATCCAGTGCCCCCTCATCCTGGGCCAGGCCCGGTACGGAGAAACAGCCCAGCAACAGGGCGGAACAGGCGATTCGTTTCATTTTCGTGGTACCCTTTGGTTCATCTTTCTGGCTAGAGTTGCACAAGCCAACCCACGCTTCAATCAGAATCCGGACCCGTTTTGACATGACTGAGAAAAAGACCCCACCCGTGGTTCTGGTAGACGGATCTTCCTACCTGTTCCGTGCCTACCACGCCCTGCCCCCGCTCACCACCAGCAAGAACCATCCCACCGGCGCCATCAAAGGCGTGGTGAGCATGTTGCGGCGGCTGGAGCAGGACTTTCCGGAATCAAAAGTTGTGGTGGTGTTCGATGCCAAGGGCAAAACCTTCCGGCACGACATGTACGAAGAGTACAAAGCCAACCGGCCGCCCATGCCGGAAGACCTGGCCATGCAGATAGAGCCGATCCACAACATCGTGCGGGCCATGGGCCTGCCGCTGCTGATTGTGCCCGGGGTAGAAGCCGACGACGTGATCGGCACCCTGGCCCACGAGGCCACCAGCAAAGGCATTGATGTGGTGGTGTCAACCGGCGACAAGGACATGGCCCAGCTGGTGAGCGACCACGTTACGCTGATCAACACCATGACCGAAACCGCCATGGACCGTGACGGCGTAGTGGAGAAGTTCGGCGTAACGCCAGAGCAGATCATCGACTACCTGGCCCTGGTGGGCGACAAGGTGGACAACATCCCGGGCGTGAACAAATGCGGCCCGAAAACCGCCGTAAAGTGGCTGCAGGCGTATAACGACCTGGATAACCTGATCGAACACGCCGGCGAAATCAAAGGCAAGATCGGTGAATACCTGCGCGAGGCTATCGACACCCTGCCCCTGAGCCGGGAACTGGCCACCATCCGCCTGGATGTGGAACTGGAATTCGGGCTGGAAGACCTCACCGAGCGGGAGCAGGATGACGACAGCCTGCTGGAACTGTTCAAGGAATACGAATTCCGCAGCTGGATTGCCGAGCTGGAAAACGCAGGATCTGCCAGCGACAAGAAAGCCGCCGCCTCTGAGCCGGAGTCGACCAAGGCCATTGAGAAACAGTACTCAGTGATCACCGAACAGGCCGAGCTCGACAAGTGGCTGGAGCGCCTGAAAGCCGCCGACCAGTTCGCCTTCGACACAGAAACCACCAGCCTGCGTTATATGGACGCTGAAATTGTCGGCGTATCCTTTGCCATCGAGCCGGGCGAAGCGGCCTATGTGCCCCTGGGCCACGACTACATGGGCGCACCGGACCAGCTGGACCGCGACGAAGTACTGGCCCGGCTCAAACCACTGCTGGAAGACCCGGCGCAGAAGAAGATCGGCCAGAACCTGAAGTACGACAAGAACGTGCTGGCCAACCACGGCATCCACCTGGAAGGCATCAGCGATGACACCATGGTGGAGTCTTACGTGCTCAATTCCGTGGCCACCCGCCACGATATGGACAGCCTGGCCCGGGAATATCTGGGCGAGCAAACCATCACTTACGAATCCATCGCCGGCAAGGGCGCCAAGCAGCTCACCTTCAACCAGATTGACCTGGAAAAGGCCGGGCCCTACGCCGCTGAAGACGCCGACATCACCCTGCGCCTGCATCAGGCCCTGAGCCCGAAGTTGAAAGAAACCGGCAAGCTGGAATCCGTCTACCGAGAGATCGACCTGCCCCTGGTGCCGGTACTGTCACGCATGGAACAGCGGGGCACCCTGATCAGCGCCAGCACCCTGCGCCAGCACAGCCAGGAACTGGCCGAGCGCATGGCGGAGCTGGAGAAGGAAGCCCACGAGGTAGCCGGCGAAAGCTTCAACCTGGGCTCCACCAAGCAACTGCAGGCGATTCTGTACGACAAGTTCGGCCTGCGGGTGATCAAGAAAACCCCGAAGGGCGCGCCCTCCACGGCCGAGCCTGTGCTGCAGGAACTGGCCCACGAGCACGAACTGCCCCGGCTGATTGTGGAACACCGCAGCCTGAGCAAGCTCAAGTCCACCTACACCGACACCCTGCCGGAGCTGATTCACCACCGTACCGGTCGGGTGCATACCTCTTACCATCAGGCAGTTACCGCTACCGGTCGCCTGTCGTCTTCTGAACCGAACCTGCAGAACATCCCCATCCGCACCGAAGAAGGCCGTCGCATCCGCCAGGCTTTTATCGCTCCGGAAGGTTACAAGCTGCTGGCAGCGGACTACTCCCAGATTGAGCTGCGCATCATGGCGCACCTGTCTGGCGACAAGGGCCTGCTGACTGCCTTCGAGCATGGAGAAGACATCCATAAAGCCACCGCCGCCGAAGTCTTTGGCGTGAGCCTGATTGAAGTCAGCTCCGACCAGCGCCGCAGCGCCAAGGCCATCAACTTCGGCCTGATCTACGGCATGTCGGCCTTTGGCCTGGCCCGCCAGCTGGGCGTTGAAAGAAAGGTGGCCCAGGAATACATCGACCGCTACTTCGAGCGCTACCCCGGCGTGCTGCGTTACATGGACAACATCCGCAAACAGGCCCACGACGATGGCTTCGTGGAAACCCTGTTTGGCCGTCGGCTGTACCTGCCGGAGATCAACGCCCGTAACAAGCAGATGCAACAGGCCGCCGAGCGTACCGCCATCAACGCGCCCATGCAGGGCACCGCCGCCGATATCATCAAACGGGCGATGATTGATGTGGACCAGTGGCTGCACGCCGAGCACCAGAATGACGCATGCATGACCATGCAGGTGCACGATGAACTGATCATCGAAGTACGGGAAGACGCCGTGGAGAAGGTCCGTGAGGGACTGGTGAAACGCATGTCGGCCGCCGCAAAGCTGGACGTACCGCTGCTGGTGGAAGCCGGCGTGGGCGACAACTGGGACCAGGCCCACTAACCCGGCGCTCGCATGGCATAAAAGCTGCATCGGCCCCGGTGTCCGGGGTAACACCCGATGCAGTGACATCCATGCGAGGCCTTCCCATGAATTCCGCAACCATTGAACGCAACTGGCTGTTCGACCCTTCCCTGTTAAAGCTGGTGCACCAGTGCCGGCGCCTGATCCAGTCCGAGTTCGGGGTAAAACTCCACCTTAACGAAGCCGACCTGGCAGAGCACCTGGCTGAATACGCTGCAAAAACCCGATCAACGCACCTGGTGTATACCTGGCAAGCCCTGAAACAACGGGTGCCCGAGTTAAGTGCGGAAACGGAAGAGGAAAGTGTGGCGCCGCGAATGTACCGGGGGCAGCCGATTGCCGAAAGCCAGCAGGTAAAGGAGTCTTCAGAAGGGGAACCCTGCCCCCGGCAGAAGAAAGTGATCTACCGGGGGCAGGTGGTGGGCTGATTAGAAGGCTTTGCTGAACTCGATCGCGGCGCTCCAGGCGCTGAGGTCGTATTCGGCGTCATAGCTGGAACGAGCGTCACTCTGGACAGTTCCATTCGGCGTCAGTGCGTATGAGCGATCACTGACCTTAGGATCCTCTTTGAACAGCAAAGTGCCTATTGCAGCATCGACAGTCCAACCACTACCGACATCACGCCACTGAGTACCCAAAGTCAGCCAGTGGCGATCAGTAGACGGAATCCGCGCTGTAACATACTGCCCAACGGGCGATTCGTCGTAAGCATAACCCGCTTTAAACGCCCAGGACTCATTTGCCTGCCAGATACCACCAACGTTGGCCTGCCAAGTATTGCTCCACTCTTCAGGAATATGAGTCAATTGATCCGGCATACCTCCCGGGCTCTTGGATGTCAAAGGCTTGCTAGAATCACGGCCATAAATATCGAGCGCTTCAAATTGGCTCCAGCGAGAATAAGTGGCACCCGCCAAGACAGTGACAGTATCCGTCAGCTGATGGCGTACACCTGCGGTAATACTCTCTGGAATAGCTAAAGGCACGAGAGCCGGCTCAGTTGAGTCAAGCGGTATCGCAGTCCCTTGCTGGATACCAGGAAGACCCGCAGGCGCATTTACTGAAACATTGGTGAATGTGGCATCGCCTTTCAGATCAAGCTCAGTACCAGTCTGAGCGCTCAATCCGAATTGGGTTCGGTCATTAAGCTCGTAAAGGAAGCCGACGCGGAAAGTCACTCCAATATCGTCGCCCTCAATATCCGCATAACCCTGATCAGTTACTGTCGGAGCCGCAGCAGGTGCCGCGAAGTTAGTTCCTGAGTTATCCATAAATTTAGTCAGTTTGCCTTCAACATACATAATGTTGAGGCCCAACCCCATGGACAATCCGTTGCCGTTATTGACTGAAACTGACGGCGTGAACGCGATTGCTGTCAGCTCAGTTTTGTCTCCAAAGAAACGACCTTTAAAGTCATCATCATAATCTGCCGCCAGACCGAACGGAGCGTGGATACCAAAACCCACATCGATGGAATCGTTAACTTCATGGGTCATGTAGAAGTTTGGCAGAACAGCAGGATCAGCAATATCACCACCTCTGGAACCATCCACAGGCCCCCCAAGCTGGTTAGTAGCCGTAGCACCCTCTTTCGCCTTAGCATCAATATCCAAAACCGCCGCACCAAAAGAGATATTGGTACCAGACAGCTGGCTCATACCGGCCGGGTTAAAGAAAACAGTGGTCGCGTTTTCAGGGTTAGCAGCGGCGCCGGCATTGGCTACGCCCATCTGACTGGCGCTTTGTTCGTTCAATGCAAAACCACCTGCCATTACGGTTGCAGGTGCCGCAACAGCGACCAGGGTAGCAAAGCGAATTGCTTTTACGAGTGCATTGGTGTTATTGTGCATGGAGTCTCCATTATTAGTATTAGTTTCGCGCGTAGGTAGTATATGCAGCACATGGCAACGGCGTCAAATGCCAAAGCTACTGATTCAACAGGCTAACCATATACGACTTTTGTATTAAATCAAAGCCCCGGGGCGGGGCTTTTTCTACTGCGGAATTAATCGTGCTGGATCGAGAGTTTGTCGACGGTAGAGGACAGCTTGTCAGCCCCCTGGGCATCCGCGCCCAATTTGATCATCAAACGCAGGTCGTTGGCGGAGTCGGCATGGGCCAGCGCATCCTCGTAGGTAATCGAGCCTTCAGAGTATAGACGGTACAAGGCCTGGTCGAAGGTCTGCATGCCGGATTCGTTCGACTTCGCCATCAGTTCTTTGAGCTTGTGTACCTCTGCCTTACGGATCAGGTCAGCCACCAGCGGGGTGTTGATCAGCACCTCGATAACGGCCTTCCGACCTTTGCCGTCCGGTGTGGGTACCAGCTGCTGGGCCACGATAGCCTTCAGGTTGAGGGACAGATCCATCCAGATCTGGTTGTGCTGCTCGGGCGGGAAGAACTGGATAATCCGGTCCAGGGCCTGGTTGGCGTTGTTGGCGTGCAGGGTGGCCAGGCACAGGTGGCCGGTTTCGGCGAACTGCACGGAGTATTCCATGGTCTGGCGGGTACGCACCTCACCGATCAGGATAACGTCCGGCGCCTGGCGCAGGGTGTTCTTCAGGGCCACTTCGAAACTTTCGGTATCAATACCCACTTCCCGCTGGGTAACGATACAACCCTGGTGCTGGTGCACAAATTCGATCGGGTCTTCGATGGAAATAATGTGGCCGCGACTGTTGCGGTTACGGTGCCCCAGCATGGCCGCCAGCGAGGTGGACTTACCGGTACCGGTGGCACCCACAAACATGATCAGACCCCGCTTGGTCATGGCCAGGTCCTTGACGATTTCCGGCAGCGCCAGGTCGTCAATCTGCGGGATCTTCACTTCGATACGCCGCAGCACCATACCGCACAGGTTGCGCTGGAAGAAGGCGGACACACGGAAACGGCCGATACCCCGGGCGCTGATGGCAAAGTTGCATTCGTGGCTTTCGTCGAATTCGGCGCGCTGCTTGTCGTTCATGGCGCCGTACACCAGCTCGCGGGTCTGTTCCGGTGTCAGCGCGTTCTTGGTGACCGGCAGAACCTTGCCGTTCACTTTCATGCTAGGTGGTACGCCTGCTGTAATGAACAGGTCTGAACCACCCTTCTCCACCATCAACCGCAACAGTTTTTCAAATTCCATTTTGCTACCTATCTATCTCAGAAGTTATCCGGCATCTTGGCCTTGGCACGGGCCTGTTCGCGAGAAATGAGGCCCTTCTGCAGCAAACGCTCCAGGCACTGGTCCAGGGTCTGCATGCCAAGGGAGCCGCCGGTCTGGATAGACGAGTACATCTGGGCGATCTTGTCTTCGCGGATCAGGTTCCGGATAGCCGGGGTACCGATCATGATTTCGTGGGCCGCAATCCGGCCACCACCCATTTTCTTCATCAGGGTCTGGGAAATAACCGCCTGCAGGGATTCCGACAGCATGGAGCGGACCATGGATTTTTCTTCCGCCGGGAATACGTCAACCACCCGGTCAATGGTCTTGGCCGCGGAGGTGGTGTGCAGAGTGCCGAATACCAGGTGGCCGGTTTCGGCGGCGGTCAGTGCCAGGCGGATGGTTTCCAGGTCCCGGAGCTCGCCCACCAGAATGATGTCGGGGTCTTCCCGCAGGGCCGAGCGCAGGGCTTCGTTGAAGCCCAGGGTGTCCCGGTGCACTTCCCGCTGGTTCACCAGGCACTTTTTGGATTCGTGCACGAATTCGATCGGGTCCTCGATGGTGAGGATGTGCTCGTAGCGGGTGTCGTTGATGTAGTCCATCATCGCCGCCAGGGTGGTGGACTTACCGGAACCGGTGGGGCCGGTGACCAGCACCAGGCCGCGGGGCACCGAGGAGATATCCTTGAAAACCTGGCCCATGCCCAGATCTTCCATAGTCAGAACCTTCGAGGGGATGGTCCGGAACACTGCGCCGGCACCGCGGTTCTGGTTGAAGGCGTTAACCCGGAAACGGGCCACGCCGGGCACCTCGAACGAGAAGTCGGTTTCCAGGAACTCTTCGTAATCCTTACGCTGCTTGTCGTTCATGATGTCGTAGATCAGCCCGTGCACTTCTTTGTGCTCCATGGGCGGAAGGTTGATACGACGAACATCGCCATCAACACGAATCATCGGGGGCAAACCGGAAGACAGGTGCAAATCCGACGCACCCTGTTTGGCCGAGAAGGCAAGCAGTTCAGTAATATCCATAGGATTCCTCGGAGGGCTTTTTCTTTTAGTCCAGAAGCGGCAAACTCACACTATGAGCAGCATAGCAGACAACATCGGGAGCGTAACCCGACGCATACAAAAAGCAACACTGAAGGCGGGGCGCGACCCCGACAGTGTGCGCCTGTTGGCAGTCAGCAAGACCCGGCCACCGGAAGACCTGCGCGCCGCATTCGAAGCCGGCCAACAGGCATTCGGTGAAAACTACCTTCAGGAAGCGCTCGACAAGATCGGTGCGCTGGACGACCTGGATGGCATCGAATGGCACTTCATCGGGCCTATCCAGTCCAACAAAACCCGGCAGATTGCCGAGGCCTTTGCCTGGGTGCACAGCGTGGATCGCCTCAAGATTGCCCGCCGGCTGAGCGAACAGCGGCCGGAGTCTTTGCCGGGCCTGAACATTTGCCTGCAGGTGAACATCAACAACGAAGACAGCAAGTCCGGCTGCACGCTGGACGAACTGCCGGAGCTGGTATCGGCAATCAGTGACCTGCCGAACATCAGCCTGCGCGGGCTGATGGCCATTCCGGACCCGGACCAGCCGGAATCGGAGCTGCGGCTGAGTTTCCGAAAACTGGCCGGCACCCTGAAAAACCTGAAACAGGACCACCCGGACGCCGGCCCGCTGGATACCCTTTCCACGGGCATGTCTGACGACCTGGAACTGGCCATTGCCGAAGGTGCCACCTGGGTTCGGGTGGGCACCGCCCTGTTCGGAGCCCGGGCGAAGAAACAGAGCCTGAGCTGACCGGCCCGGTTCCTGCTATCATCCGGATCAACGAATCCATCGACCAAGCCCGGAGTTTACCGTGAGCAACTCATCCACCATTTCCTTTATCGGTGCCGGCAATATGGCCAGTGCCATCATTGGCGGCATGCTTGATAACGGCTACCAGGCCGGGAACATCTGGGTCAGCGCGCCCGACGACAGCCACCTGCAGGCCCTGCGCGATCGCTTCGGTGTAAGCGTGACCACCGACAACCGCCACTGCGCCCAACAGGCCGACATGGTGGTGCTGGCGGTGAAACCCCAGGTGATGGCCGAGGTTTGCCGGGATATCGCCCCGGTGGTGCAGAACACCCGGCCGCTGATGGTGTCTATTGCCGCCGGCCTGGCGTCTGACACCCTGGACAGCTGGCTCGGTGGCGGCCTGCCCCTGGTGCGGGCAATGCCCAATACGCCGTCCCTGGTTGGCAAGGGCGCCGCCGGCCTGTTCGCCAATGCGGCGGTAACAGCCGAACAGAAAACCATGGTGCAGTCGGTATTTGAAAGCATTGGCTCTGCCCTGTGGGTAGACGATGAAGAACAACTGCATGGCGTAACCGCGCTGTCCGGCAGTGGCCCGGCCTATTTCTTCCTGATGCTCGAAGCCCTGGAAGCGGCCGCCACCGAAGCCGGCATTGCCCCGAAAACCGCCCGGGAACTGGCCATCCAGACCATGGCCGGCGCCGCCGAAATGGCTGCCCGAAGCGAGCACGACCCGGCGCAGCTCAAACGCAACGTGATGTCGCCCGGCGGCACCACCGAGCGTGCGATCAATACCTTTGAAGACGGCGGCATGCGAGACCTGGTGCAGAAAGCCTATAATGCCGCCTTCGAACGCTCGCAAGAAATGTCCAAAGAACTGGCAGACAAACAGTAACCGATAACGGAGACACAGCTTCATGCTGGCAGACATTGTCATTACCATCCTGCTGATCGCGTCCACCTTCTACATGACCATCGTGTTGCTGCGCTTTCTGCTGCAACTGGCGCGGGCGGATTTCTACAACCCCATTTCCCAGTTTGTGGTGAAGGCCACCAACCCGCCGCTGCGCCCCCTGCGCCGATTCATTCCCGGCTGGGGCGGCATTGACGGCGCCGCGCTGGTACTGGCCGTCATTATCCAGGCCATCACCTTCTTCCTGATCCTGGTCGCCCTGAACGGTGGCATTCCCGCCATCAACCCCATCACCCTGCTGGTGTGGGCGGTGCTGAACGTGCTCAGCCTGATTGTGAAGATCTACTTCTGGTCAGTTATCGCGGTGGTTGTGGTGAGCTGGATTGCGCCCCAGAGCGGTCACCCGGCTATCCAGCTGGTGGCGCAGATTACCGAGCCGGTAATGCGGCCTGTGCGCAACATGATGCCCTCCATGGGCGGGCTGGACCTGTCTCCGATCATCGTGTTCCTGATCCTGAACGTGATTACTGTGGTGATCGATCACATGAAGGTGGCTGCCGGCCTCGGCTCGATCGGCCTCGGGATGTAAAACAGGTCTCGAAAATACATTTTGTTACACAAAAGTCGGAACGCAGACTTTTTGAGAGCCGGAAGATCAACCTGTTGATTTTCCGGCTTTTTTATTTTGTCATCCCGGGCCTTCCGCCTTGATCCGCGACAGGTTCGGGCGCCAAAAACCGGCAAAGCGGTTATGATTAACGGCATTTAATCTGGGAGCACCCGGAAGTCGCGCAGAAGGATAAACCGATGAAAATGCAGGGAACTCTGTCGCAGCAGGTTGAGGCCTATCATAACTGGAAGAAGGAACTCATCCGGCAGATCGGCCGCTACCGGCTGTGGCTGCAGGACAACGACCTTTTCTCCGAAGACGTCAGCACCCGAATCCGTAATGGCCTGGAGCTGCTCATTGAAGATGAGCTGACCATTGCCTTTGCCGGGGAATACTCCCGTGGCAAGACCGAGCTGATCAATGCCCTGTTCTTCTCCGGCTATGGCCAGCGCATGCTGCCGTCCCAGGCGGGCCGCACCACCATGTGCCCCACCGAGCTGTTCTACGACCGCAGCGCCAACCAGAATTACCTGCTGTTGCTGCCGATCGAAACCCGCACCGGCGAACTCTCCCTGCAGCAATTGCGCAAGCAACCGGAGCACTGGGTCAGGCACGACCTGGACGAGCACGACCCCGAAGTGATGCGCGAAGTGCTGGCCGAGGTAGCCCGCACCAAGAGCGTAACGCCCCAGCAGGCCCGCAAGCTCGGGTTCGACGAGGACATGCTGGAGCACGACCGCAGCAACCCCGGCAACGTACTGGTACCGGCCTGGCGTAACGCCCAGATCAGCATTCGCCACCCGCTGTTCGAACGCGGCTTGCGCATTCTCGATACCCCCGGCCTGAACGCCCTGGGTTCCGAGCCGGAGCTGACCATCAGCATGCTGCCCCGGGCCCACGCCATTATCTTTGTGCTCAGTGCCGACACCGGTGTAACCGCCAGCGATATGGCGATCTGGAACGAGCACATCGACACCGAATACGCCGACCACCGGGCCGGCCGCTTCGCGGTACTGAACAAGATCGACGTACTCTGGGACGACCTGCAGGGCGAGCAACACACCAACGATGCCATCGAGCGGGTGCGCGGCTACACCGCTGACCACCTGGGCATCCGCCAGCAGGACGTGATTCCGCTGTCTGCCAAGCAGGGCCTGATCAGCCGTGTTCGCAATGACGATCCCTTGTTTAAACGCTCCAACATCGACCAGCTCGAGCAACTGATTGTCCGCCGCATCCTGATGCACAAGGAAGAGCTGATCACCCAGAACCTGATCAACGATCTCCTGGGGATGCTGCAGAACAGCCAGGCGGCCATGCATATCCGGCTGTCGGCCCTGGAAGAGGAACGCACGGCCTGCACCGGCGCCACCGTAGACAAGGCATCCATTGCCCGGCTCGCCGAGCGGGCCCACAAGGATTACGACTTCTACTATAAGAAGCTGATTACCCTGCGCTCATCCCGGCGGCTGATGGACTCCCAGGGCGAGATGTTGCGCAAGCTGGTGAGCGAGGAACGCTTTGAAGCCCATGCCGCGAAGGTGCGGCTGAAAATGTCGAAGAGCTGGACCACTGCGGGCATGAACGCGGCGATGGATCACTTCTTCGAGCTGCTGGAAACCGACCTGACCAACCTGCTCAGCGAGGGCCACCTGGCGGAAAAAATGGTTGGCGCCATCTACCGTCGCTACAACGAAGACAACCGGGCACGGCACCTGGAGCCGATCCCCCTGCGGGCCGGCCGCCATGTGATCGCGGTGCGGGAATTGCGCAAGAAAGCCAGGCGGTTCAGGGTCAGCCCCAAGAACCTGCTGACCGAGCAATCCCTGCTGGTTCGACGGTTCTTCAACGTGATGGTGGGTGAAGCCCGCACCCTGCATGCCCGGGTGCGGGCTGACGTGGAGCGCTGGCCCCATGAGGCCCTGCTGCCGATCATGCAGTACTCCATGGAGCAGAAGCAGTTGCTGGAGCACCAGATCCGCCGCCTGCGCGACATGGTGCGAACCGACCGCGACACCCGGAGTGAACGGGAGCGGCTGGACCACACCATTGCCGACCTGCGCAAACAACTGGAGCTGGCCGATGCCATGATGCGGCAAATCCGCAAACCGGCCCCCACCCTGTTGCAGCAGAAGGTGGTCAATATTTACGGCGCCGTCTGACATACCGGAGCCCGGGCAGCACACCCCCGGGCTCCGGGCTTTGCTCGCCGGCACCGCGCCGGTTGCAGCAACCACCCGCCGCCTTTAAACTGCAGTGCTGGCGCGTTTTTTTCCGCGCACCCCATGGCCTCTGGCCAGAACCTTGTGGACCGGATCAGGAACTCAACACACCCATGCCCGATTCCCTGCCCTCGGATTCCGTTGGCCTTGTCAGCCCGCAGACCATCCATTTTGACGCCCCGATCGACCTGGCTTGCGGCCAGTCCCTCGAGAACTACGACCTGGTGGTGGAAACCTACGGCACCCTGAATGCCGATGCGAGCAACGCGATCCTGATTTGCCATGCCCTGAGCGGGCACCACCATGCCGCCGGCTACCATTCTATGGAAGAGCGCAAACCCGGCTGGTGGGACAGCTGCATTGGCCCCGGCAAACCGATAGATACCAACCGCTTCTTTGTGGTCAGCCTGAACAACCTTGGCGGCTGCCACGGCAGCACCGGGCCCGGTTCCGTCAATCCGTCCACCGGCAAACTCTACGGCCCGGACTTTCCGGTTATTACCGTGGCAGACTGGGTAAAAAGCCAGGCCCGGCTGGCCGATCATCTCGGCATCCAGCAATGGGCGGCGGTTGTGGGCGGCTCCCTGGGCGGCATGCAGGCTTTGCAGTGGAGCCTGGATTTCCCGGAGCGGGTGCGGCATGCGGTGGTGATTGCCTCGACCCCTCGGCTCAGCGCCCAGAACATCGCCTTCAACGAAGTGGCCCGCCAGGCCATCACATCCGACCGCGAATTCCACGAAGGCCGCTACTACGAACACGACGTTCTACCTCGCCGCGGGCTGATGCTGGCGCGCATGGTCGGCCACATCACCTACCTGTCCGATGCGTCCATGGGTGAGAAATTTGGCCGGGAACTGCGGGAAGAAGCCTACAAGTTCGGCTTCGATGCCGAATTCCAGGTGGAAAGCTACCTGCGCTACCAGGGCGAGCGTTTCTCCGAAAGCTTCGATGCCAACACCTACCTGCTGATGACCCGGGCGCTGGACTACTTCGACCCGGCCTACGAACACGGCGGCGACCTGTCAAAGGCTCTGGCACCGGCACAGTGCGAATACCTGGTGCTGTCATTCAGCACCGACTGGCGGTTCTCGCCTGAACGGTCGGAAGAGATGGTGAATGCGATGATCTCCGCCCGCAAGAAAGTCAGCTACGCGGAAATTGATGCGCCCTGGGGCCACGATGCGTTCCTGATCCCGACACCCAGATACACCGACATCTTCACGGCCTACATGGACCGTGTTGCCAGGGAGGTTGGCGCATGAGACCAGACCTCGAAATCATCCAGCAATGGGTTGAACCCGGCCACCACGTGCTGGACCTCGGCTGCGGCGATGGCACGCTGCTTGATTTCCTTCAGCGGGAACGGGGCGCCAGCGGCTTTGGCCTGGAGATCAACCCGGACCGCATCACCACCTGTATGGGCAAGGGGGTGAGCGTTATCGAGCAGAACCTGGATACCCAGGGCCTGGACAACTTCGATGACGGCATGTTCGATGTGGTGTTAATGACCCAGGCCCTGCAAGCCGTTCGCCGGCCAGACAAAGTCATCGAAGAAATGCTGCGGGTAGGCCGGGAAGGTATTGTCACCTTCCCAAACTTTGCCCACTGGCGACTGCGCTGGGGCCTGGCCCTGAGCGGCCGAATGCCCGAATCCAATGCGCTGCCGTATAAGTGGTATAACACGCCCAATATCCGGCTGTGCACCTTCAAGGATTTCGAGGCCCTGTGCCGCCAGAAAGGTATTCGCATCAAAAGCCGGCGGGTGGTCGACGGCCAGCACCAGAACAGCTGGCTGGCCAGGCTGTGGCCGAACCTGCTGGGAGAAATTGCCATCTACCGCATCACACGGGAGAACCCATGATGATCACACGCACTGTTTCAAAACTGGTGTTTCTGGCCTTTGCCCTGTTGGTAGCCGTTCAGGCCCAGGCCGGGGAGAAAGATTTTGGCGACTACCAGGTTAACTGGAGCGTTTTTCCAAGCACCTTCCTGGACCCGGAAGTTGCCAAGGCCAACAAATTGCAGCGCAGCAAGGGCATCGGCATCGTCAACATTTCCATCATGGCCGAGAACGAACACGGCCAGCCTGCGCCTGTGGGTGGCCAGGTTGAAGGCCAGGTGTCCAACGACATCCAGCAGGTAAACTTCCTGGCGTTCCGGCGCATCCAGGAAGGCGATGCGGTGTACTTCATCGCCCAATACCAGTACCGGTCCGGCGACCTGATGACTTTCAACATTACCGCCCGCCCCACCGGCCACCAGCAGGACCTGCCGGTGCGGTTTTCCCACACGCTGTTTAACGACTGAGCCTATGTCACAGAAACTCGTCATCGCCAGTAACAACAAGGGCAAGATTGCCGAACTGACCGACCTGCTCGGCCCACTCGGGCTTGAGCCCGTTGCCCAGGGCGCGCTGGGCGTGGGTGAAGCTGAAGAGCCGGCGGTCACCTTCGTGGAAAACGCCATTCTCAAAGCCCGCCATGCTGCCCGGGAAACCGGTTTGCCCGCACTGGCGGATGACAGCGGGCTGGCAGTGGATGCCCTTGGTGGCCAACCCGGTGTGCGCTCTGCCCGCTATGCCGGCGCCAATGCTTCCGATGCCGACAACGTGCAGGCCCTGCTGACGGCCCTGAAAGACGTACCGGAAGCACAGCGCAGCGCCCAGTTCCACTGTGTGCTTGTGTACCTGCGCCACGCCGACGATCCCACACCGGTTATCTGCCACGGCCGCTGGCCCGGCAGAATTCTGGCCGAGGCCCGCGGTGAAGGCGGCTTTGGCTACGATCCGCTGTTCTACGCCCCCGAATTCGACTGCAGCGCCGCCGAGCTGACCCGGGAGCAGAAAGGCAGTGTCAGCCACCGTGGCCGAGCCCTGGCCAGCCTGCTGGAACAGTTAAAGGCGGAGGCCTAACGGCATGACCGCCACCTCCCCCGTGGCGGTCTGCCCGCCCCTGAGCCTGTACATCCACGTACCCTGGTGCGTGCGCAAGTGCCCCTATTGCGATTTCAACTCCCACGCCATCCGGGGTGATATCCCGGAAGCGGCGTACCTGCGGGCCATCCTGGAGGACCTTGAGCCCGACCTTGCCTACCTGCGCGGCCGCCCCATCGAAACTGTGTTTATCGGTGGCGGCACCCCGTCACTGATGACCGGCAACTTCTACCAGCAGCTGTTCACGGCCTTACGCCAGCGCATGGACTTTAGCCACAACGCCGAGATTACCCTTGAGGCCAACCCCGGCACCCTGGAAGCCGGCCGCTTTGAAAGCTTTCGGGAAGCCGGCATTAACCGGTTGTCGATCGGTGTGCAGAGCTTCAACCCGGAGCACCTGAAAACTCTGGGCCGTATCCATAATGCCCAGGCCGCCCACGAGGCCATCGAGGCGGCCCGGGCCGCCGGTTTCGATAATTTCAATATCGACCTGATGCACGGCCTGCCAGGCCAGACCCCGGAACAGGCGACAGGCGACTTGCGAGAGGCCCTGAGCCACAACCCCGCTCACTTATCCTGGTACCAGTTGACCATCGAGCCCAATACCGAGTTCTTCTCCCGGCCACCACCGCTGCCGGATGACGACCGGCTTTGGGCGATCTACCAGCAGGGCTCGGAGTTTCTGCATGCTGCCGGCTTCACCGACTACGAAGTGTCTGCCTGGTCCCGGCCCGGCCGGGAGAGCCGCCATAACCTGAATTACTGGTTGTTCGGCGATTACCTGGCCCTGGGTGCAGGTGCCCACGGCAAGGTCAGCCTCCAAGACGGGCGCATCATTCGTTACTGGAAAACCCGGCAGCCGGACGCCTATCTGAACCGGATCGGCAGCCGCACTTCAGGCACCGAAGCCATCGAGCCGGAGGACCGGGCACTGGAGTTCATGATGAATGCCCTGCGCCTGAAACAGGGAGCTGATGAGCAACTGTTCAGTGAACGAACCGGTTTACCCCTGAGCACGGTTGCGGTACAACTTGGGTCATTAAGAAAACAGAGTTTGTTGATCCCGCACCGGATTCAGGCAACGGAGCAGGGGCAGAGGTATCTGAACAGCCTGCTGGAGCAATTTCTCTGATGGTTACCGTACAGCGTCCACCGTTCCTGCCGGTAAAACCCATGCGTTCGCCCATGAAGGCGTCCCTGGTGCTGGCCGTCGGCCTGTTTCTGGTCATCGCGGTGCTCAACCAGTCCCTGAAAACCGAAGCGGCGCCCCAGGGCATTTTCAGCTTCCAGCTGGCGGCAACGGCTGAACAGAGCGGTGCCATACTGCAGAGTTGGGGGCAGGAGAACCTGGCTTTCGCCAAGCTCTCGCTGTGGCTCGGGCTGCTGTTCACCGTGGCCTGGCTGGCGTCCCTGCTTCAGCTGACCCGGCACTTTACCCGGGACCGGCCGGGTATCCGGGAACGCAAGGTGGCGCGCTGGGTGCGGGTACTGTTTGTAATTGCAGGGTTGTGTGACGTAGCGGAAAACTCGGTGCTGCTGAACAACCTGGCAACGCCGACCGATGCCATGAGCAGCTCCGCTGCGATTCTCGCGCTGGTAAAGATTACCGGAGTGATGCTGGGTATTGCGGGATTGGTGGTGATCCGGGCGGCGCGCCGGCACCCCCTCAGCCAGCCTGGCTAAGCAGCATGGCTGAGGAAACGCCGGGGCAGCAGATCAGTTGGTGCGATAGAACAGCAAGTCCCACACACCGTGGCCGAGCTTCTCGCCACGCTTCTCGAACTTGGTGATCGGGCGGTCATCCGGGCGCGGGGAGTAGCCACCCTGCTCCTGGGTGTTGGCGAAGCCTTCGGCATCGTTCATCACTTCCAGCATGTGTTCCGCGTAGTTTTCCCAGTCTGTGGCCAGGTGCAGCACACCACCCACCCGCAATTTGTGACGGATGCGCTGAATAAACTCGGGCTGGATCAGGCGGCGCTTATGGTGCTTCTTCTTGTGCCACGGATCCGGGAAGAAGATCATCACCCGGTCGAGGGAGGCATCCGGCAGGCACAGGTCGATCACATCATTGGCGTCGATGTTGTAGACCCGCACGTTCTCCAGGCCACGGTCTTCCACATCTTTAAGCAGTGCGCCCACGCCCGGCAGGTGCACTTCCACGCCGATAAAATCCTGCTCCGGCGCGGCTTCGGCCATATCCGCCAGCGACTTGCCCATACCGAAGCCGACCTCCAGGTTCAGCATGTTGTCGCGGCCGAACACCTCGCGGGGGTCAATCATGCCGTTGTCGCGGCTCAGGCCGTACTTGGGCCAGCTGCGGTCAAAGGCCTTTTTCTGGCCTTCAGTCATCCGGCCCTGACGCAGTACAAAGCTGCGCACACCACGGCGGGTGGTAATCGGGTTTTCGCCGGAAGTGTCCTTCGGGTCGTTCTGGTCGCTCATCTGTTATCCTCACGCGCCTTCGCGGATGTGTTATCAGGAAATTGCCGACAGTTTAACAGACTCCGCGGGGCCAAACCTGCTCCCGGACAGGTGAAGCTCAGGCTGAAACCACAGGGCCCTGATTCTGCTGGCGATCAAGCTGACGGTAGCCCAGGGCTTCCATAAGATGGTTGCGGGCGATGTCCGGCTCACCGTCCAGGTCTGCCAGGGTGCGGGCCACCCGAAGAATCCGGTGCAGGGCCCGGGCCGAAAGCCCCAACCGCTCCATGGCGGCCGACAACAATTTTTCGCTGCCGGTATCCAGCTGGCAGGACTGGTGCAGCAGATTACCTGACAGGGCGGCATTCAGGCTCCCCCGCTCCGTTTGCGCTGCCCGGGCGTTCAGCACCCGTTCCCGGACGCTGGCACTGCTTTCTCCTGCCTCACCGGAGCCCAGCAGCACCTCGCTGGTCTGCACCGGCACCTCCACATGCAAGTCAAAGCGGTCCAGCAACGGGCCGGAGATCTTCGAGCGGTATCGCATCACCTGCGCCGGCCCGCACTGGCATTCAATGGTGGGATGGCCGCTGTAGCCGCAGGGGCACGGATTCATGGCGGCAACCACCTGGAACCGGGCAGGAAAGGTTACCTGCCGGGCAGCCCGGCTGATGGCAATCTCGCCGCTTTCCATCGGTTCCCTCAGTACTTCCAGTACCCGCCTCTGAAATTCCGGCAGCTCGTCCAGGAACAATACGCCCCGGTGCGCCAGGGAGATTTCTCCGGGTCGGGGGCTGCTGCCTCCGCCCACCAGGGCCACCGCTGAGGCAGTATGGTGCGGCGCCCGGAACGGTGGCTGGCGCCAGCCACCCGGCTTCACCGGCAAGCCCGCAACGGAATGCACGCTGGCAACTTCCATGGCCGCGGCATCATCGAGCGCGGGCAGAATGCCGGGAAGCCGGCTGGCCAGCATGCTTTTGCCGGTGCCCGGCGGGCCGAAGAACAGCAGGTTATGACCACCGGCTGCGGCCACTTCCAGCGCTCTCCTGGGTACCTGCTGGCCCCGGACATCTGCCAGGTCGGCGCCGGCATACTGCCCCTGCGGCTCAGGATCTTCTGCCCGGGGCACCGGTACCAGCCGCGCCCGGCCCGACAAATGCTCGCACACCGTCAACAGGTGACTGGCCGCCAGCACATCGCCGTTACTGGCCAACGCGGCTTCATCGGCGTTGTCCTGGGGCAGCAGCAGTGAACGCCCCGCCTCCCGGGCCGCCAGCACCGCCGGCAATATCCCTTTGAGCGGCCGCAACGCACCATCAAGGGACAGCTCGCCAATACACTCGAGGTCTTTCAGGCTTTCGGCAGGAACCTGGCCGGAGGCCGCCAGGATACCCAGGGCAATGGGCAGGTCGAAGCGGCCGCCTTCTTTGGGCAGGTCGGCAGGGGCCAGGTTTATGGTGATACGGCGGGCGGGGAATTCAAACCCGGCATTGAGCAGCGCACTGCGCACCCGGTCCTTGCTTTCGCGCACACCGGTTTCAGGCAGCCCGACAATCGACAACGCCGGCAAACCACCGGACAGGTGAACTTCAACGGTAACGGCAGGGGCAGACACGCCAATGCTGGCGCGGGAATGGACAATAGCTAGCATGACAACCTTCCTTGGTAACAGACAAATGGCCCCCGGTTACGAATCGGGGCCGCCGGGCAGGCATCCTGCGCCCGGCTGTTTCATTTACGACTGCAGCTTCTGCTCCAGTTCGGCTACCCGCTTTTCCAGCGCTTCGACTTTCTCGCGGGTTTTCATCAACACCGCCTGCTGGGCATCGAATTCTTCCCGGGTCACCAGTTCAAGGCGGGACAGCACGGTCATAACGGTAGCCCGCGCCTGGGTTTCAAAATCTTCCCGGGCGGCACGGGCCATGTCGGGAACAAACTGGCCAAACTGGCCCTGCAACTGTGCAAAGAAATCCTGTGGCCCTTTCATCGAAAACCTCGCATATAACACTTCGTTCAAATCGGATTGCCGGCCAATTCAGACTATTGGCCATGGGGTAACCGGGTTTGCGGGAGTGTATCACACCGCCGGCCCTGCCATACTGTACCCGGTCGGCATTATAATGGCCGCCGGATGGCCACCGGGCCTGCGCATTTTTGGACCGCAGCCCCGCAGCACGCACCACAACGGTGCAGGCGCTTGCGCCATTCTGGAACCAGGTATTTTTAACTTATTGATAACAAATACCTTTTTTGCGTTGGCACACCCGATGCTATAGACCTCGTACGCAATCCGCACAATTGATGTGCGAGGTGGCAGCATTTACCAAGGAGAAAGCAATGAAACTTGTGACAGCGATCATCAAGCCTTTCAAATTGGATGATGTCCGTGAGGCACTATCCGAGATTGGCGTTCAAGGCGTAACCGTTACTGAAGTTAAAGGCTTCGGACGGCAGAAAGGCCACACCGAACTCTATCGTGGCGCGGAATACGTAGTGGATTTCCTGCCCAAGGTGAAAGTTGAAATCGCCATCGGCGACAACCTGCTGGACCAGGTTATCGAAGCCATCACCAAGGCTGCCAATACCGGCAAGATCGGCGACGGCAAGATCTTCGTGACCGAACTGGAACAGGCGATCCGTATCCGGACCGGCGAAACCGGCGAAGAAGCGGTGTAAACCCGGCCTGATCCCCGAATCAGCCAACGCAAAAAACCTATAAACCTGAAGAGCCTTGTGCGGAGGGCTTCCTATGGAAACCAATCTCTTTCACCTGCAGTACGCTATAGATACCTTCTATTTTGTTGTGTGTGGCGCATTAGTTATGTGGATGGCGGCTGGCTTTGCCATGCTCGAATCCGGCCTGGTGCGTGCCAAGAACACAACCGAAATCCTGACCAAGAACGTGGCCCTGTTTGCCATCGCCTGCACCATGTACATGGTATGCGGCTACGCCATCATGTATGGCGGCAACGTGTTCCTCACCGGCATTGCCGATGTGGATGTAGACGGCGTTCTGGGTGACTTCGCTACCCGTGAAGACGGCTTTACCGGCGGCTCCATCTACTCCGGTGCAGCAGACTTCTTCTTCCAGGTGGTGTTTGTGGCTACCGCCATGTCCATCGTCTCCGGTGCGGTTGCCGAGCGCATGAAGCTGTGGGCCTTCCTGATCTTCGCGGTGGTCATGACCGGAGTAATCTACCCGCTTGAGGGGGCATGGACCTGGGGTGGTAAAGACGTGTTCGGCCTGTACAACCTGGGCGACCTGGGCTTCAGCGACTTCGCCGGCTCCGGCATCGTGCACATGGCTGGTGCTGCAGCTGCCCTGGCCGGTGTTCTCCTGCTGGGTGCCCGTAAAGGCAAGTACGGCCCCAACGGCGAAATCCGCGCCTTCCCGGGTGCCAACATGCCGCTGGCTGCCCTGGGTACCTTCATCCTGTGGCTGGGCTGGTTCGGCTTCAACGGTGGCTCGGTGCTGAAACTGGGCGATATCGCCAGCGCAAACTCCGTAGCCATGGTATTCCTGAACACCAACGCTGCCGCCGCCGGTGGTGCCATTGCCGCCCTGCTGACAGCACGCCTGATGTTCGGCAAGGCTGACCTGACCATGCTGCTGAACGGCGCCATCGCCGGCCTGGTGGTGATCACTGCCGAGCCGTCCACTCCCAGCGCACTGACCTCCACTATCTGGGGTGCACTGGGCGGTATCCTGGTGGTACTGAGTATCGTGACCCTGGACAAGCTGCGCATCGACGACCCGGTCGGCGCCATCTCTGCCCACGGTGTGTGCGGTCTGCTTGGCCTGCTGCTGGTACCGGTCACCAACGGCGACGCCAGCTTCACCGGCCAGCTGATCGGTGCCCTGACCATCTTCGTCTGGGTGTTCGTAATGAGCCTGATTGTCTGGGGCATCATCAAAGCGGTGATGGGTATCCGGGTAACCGAGGAAGACGAGTACGAAGGTGTGGACCTGTCGGAGTGTGGCATGGAAGCCTATCCGGAGTTTGTCAGCGGCAAGCAGTAATCCCGCTGCAAACCCAAACGCAAGAGGGGCGCCGGTTGGCGCCCCTCTTGTTTTGCTGGATGATTGACGGAACTAACCCACTCCCTGAAACAGGGCATCTTCGGCATGGCGAAGATACAGCAGCAATTCCATCTCCGCTTCACGTACATCGTCAAAAGGCCCTTCTACCGTGCCTTCCCGGGTCTGGAAATACCATTGTCCGTTCACCAACGAAAATCGTTCGCTCCGGAACCAGTGACGCTCCTGTTCACCACTACGGATGTCCATAACAACTCCTTCTGCCTGCCAAACGGAACACGGCCATTAGATGACCATTGCAACCAGTTTAGTCCAGGCACAAAAGCTGTCCAGTGATTGATCAACCCTCTCCCGGACGAACCTCGTCTTCCAGGGCATCCAGCATAAACTGCGGCATAGCCAGGGCACCGTGGTGAATGCCGGCGTTGTAGTAACGGGTTACGAACGGGCGGTTGTTGGCGTCTTCCTCACGGAAATACTTCAGCGGGTTATCCTTGCTGCCCATGGTGCAGCTCCACCAGCCGGTGGGATAAACCGGCTGCGGGAACGGCAAAGTCTGCACGTGGCCGAAGCCGGCCTTGCGCATATCGGTGTGGATATCCTTGATGATGCTGTCGGTATGCAGCAACGGCGATTCACTTTGCTGAACGATGATGCCGCCATCGCGTAACGCCGCCATGGCATCGCGATAGAAATCCAGGGCAAACAGGCCTTCGGCCGGGCCGACCGGGTCGGTGCTGTCGATAATCAACACATCGATGCTGTTGGGCTCGATGTCCCGCATCCACTGGATACCGTCACCAAAGAAGAAATTGGCGCGGGGGTCTTCGTTGGCTTCACACAGCTCAGGGAAGTACTTTTCCGACATGCGGGTTACCCGCTCGTCGATTTCCACCTGCCAGGCTTCTTCCACACCCGGGTGCTTGAGCACTTCTTTCAGGGTGCCACAGTCGCCACCTCCCACAATCACCACTTTTTTCGGGTCTTTGTGAGTGAACAGGGCCGGGTGGGTCATCATCTCGTGGTACAGAAAGTTGTCCCGGGTGGTGAGCATCACGCAGCCGTCGAGCACCATCAGGTTGCCGAAGGTTTCGGTTTCGTAGATTTCCAGCTTCTGGAACGGGGTCTGTTCCTCGTGAAGCTTACCTTTAACCTGCAGGGAAAAGGCGGTGCCCTGGTCCTGGAATACCTCGGTAAACCAGCCTTCGTTCAATGCTGTCATGTCTGTCTCCCACTGTGTGCCACTGCATTGCGCCCGGGCATCTGAAAAGAGGCGTATTGTAGGGGCAGCGGTCAGCTCCTACAATGCAGCCTGACGCCGCTTTGCCGGCCACCCCGGGTTTCCTGACAGGATAGCAACAATGGCTGAAACCACCGCATCGCCGGCCCACAAGGTTTACAACATCGCCCACTGGAGCGACGGCTATATCTCCGTCAATCCGCAGGGTCAGGTGGAAATCCGGCCAGACCGCGGCCGGAGCGAGGCCAGCATTAACCTGCCAGACCTCACCGCCTCGCTGGCCGATGCCGGCATTGCCCTGCCGGTGCTGATCCGCTTTACCGATATCCTGCACGACCGGATCAACAAGCTGTGTGGCGCCTTCAACAAGGTGACCGAAGAGCACGGTTATCAGGGCCGTTATACCGCGGTGTATCCCATCAAGGTGAACCAGCAGCGCCGGGTGGTGGAAGAATTGCTGGCGGCTGAACCTGCCGCCTCGGCCAACCAGGTGGGGCTGGAAGCCGGCAGCAAGCCGGAGCTGATGGCGGTGCTGGCGTTATCGCGCCAGAGTGGTTCGGTGATTATCTGCAACGGCTACAAAGACCGGGAATACATCCGCCTGGCGCTGATCGGCCAGAAGCTGGGGCACCGGGTATTCATTGTGGTAGAGAAGCAGTCCGAGCTGCCACTGATTCTGGACGAAGCCAAAAAACTCGATGTAGCCCCGCTGATTGGTGTGCGGGCCCGGCTGGCGACCATTGGCAAAGGTAACTGGCAGAACACCGGCGGTGAAAAATCCAAGTTTGGCCTGTCAGCAAGCCAGGTGCTGGATGTGGTGCACACCCTGAAACAGGCCGGCGCCCTGGACACCCTGCAACTGCTGCACTTCCACCTGGGCTCGCAGATTGCCAACATCCGCGACATCCAGACCGGCCTGAAGGAATGCGCCCGCTTCTACAGCGAGCTGCGCCAGCTGGGCGCGCCCATCGGCACCGTGGATATCGGCGGCGGCCTGGGGGTGGACTACGAAGGCACCCGTTCCCGCAGCAGCTGTTCCATGAACTACACGGTGTTCGAATACGCCTACAACGTGGTGCACGTGCTGCAAGCAGAATGCGACCGCCAGGGGTTGCCGCATCCGGACCTGATCAGCGAGTCCGGCCGGGCCCTCACCGCCCACCATTCGGTGCTGGTGACCAACGTGATCGACCGGGAAGAACCGGACCACCGTGAACCCGCAGCACCCGCCGAGGAAGCACCGGCGCCCCTGCAGGACCTGTGGCGGGATTTGGAAAGCCTTAACGACGACGATTCCCCGCGCTCCCTGGCCGAGATCTACCACGACGTGTTACACGCCATGACCGACGTGCACGCCCAGTTCGCCCATGGCCTGTTGTCACTGCAGGAACGGGCCCAGGCAGAAACCCTGTACACCAGTTGCTGCCGCCTGCTGCGCGGCCAGCTGGACAGTGCCAACCGTGCGCATCGGGAAATCATCGACGAACTGAACGAAAAACTGGCCGAGAAGCTGTTCGTCAACTTCTCCCTGTTCCAGTCCCTGCCGGACGTGTGGGGCATCGACCAGATCTTCCCGGTGATGCCGATCAACGGCCTGAACCGGCCCCTGAACCGGCGGGCGGTCATCCAGGACATTACCTGCGATTCCGATGGCCGCATCGACCAGTATGTGGATGGCCAGGGCATCGAAACCACCCTGCCCCTGCCGGAACATAATCCGGATGAGCCGCTGCTGATGGGCTTTTTCATGACCGGCGCCTACCAGGAAATTCTCGGCGACATGCACAACCTGTTCGGCGATACCCATTCGGTGGATGTGCGGCTGGACGAGCAAGGCCACTACCGTACCGGAGAACCCATCATGGGTGATACGGTGGCCAAGGTGTTGCGCTACGTGAATTTCGAGCCGGATACACTGCTACAGGCTTACCGGGAAAAGTTCCGGGCCAGTGCACTGGAGCCTGCGTTGCAGCAACAACTGCTGGATGAACTGACAGCAGGACTGGAAGGTTACACCTACCTGGAAGAATAACCGGTCACATTAATTTCCCGCGGAGCAATCCGAACCCTTCGGGCTGGCGTAAAAGCACTCACTGACAACACTGTGGTGAGTGCCTAGAATGATCAGATTAGCCAGCTCAAATCATGCGACCGTCAAGGAGCGTCCGGTGACGACACTGGATCAGCAACCCGCCAAAGCCGAGGGCCGGAGCAAGGACCCTTGGGGTGCTTTGCTCGAAAAAGTCGGCAAGAGCCAGGATCGGGCGGCGTATCACGCCCTGTTCGAGCACTTTGCACCGCAGATCAAGTACTACGCCATCTCCAACGGACTGGCCAGCCACGCCGAGGAGCTGGTGCAGGAAGTCTTTATTTCGATCTGGCGCCGCTCCTGCCTGTATGACTGGAAAAAAGCCGCCGCGTCCACCTGGATTTTCACCATAGCCCGTAACCAGCGCATCGACATGCTGCGCAAAATGCAGCGCACCAGCGCAGAAATGGCGGTGGAAACCGAAGATTTGTGGCAGATTCCCGGCGAGAACGACGATGAACCGGTAACCTCCTTGCACCGCCTGATGTCTGAGCGGCGCATCCGGGAATCACTCAGCCAGTTGCCGGAAGAACAGATTACCGTGATTGCCAAGGTGTATATGGAGCACAAATCGCACCAGATGGTGGCCGATGAACTTAACATTCCCCTCGGCACGGTGAAAAGCCGGGTGCGCCTGGCCTTGAACAAGCTGAAAGTGATTTTACAGGACCAGAACGTATGACACGGCACCACCCCGACAGCCTGAGCCTGATGGAGTACAGTGCGGGCAACCTCACGGAGCCCCATGCCCTGTGCATCCGTTTGCACCTGGACCAGTGTGCTCACTGCAGAAGCCGGGTAGACACCCTGAACAGCCTGGGCGCCGTGATGATGGCCGAACAGCCCAAAGTCAGTGTGTCTGATACCAGTTTCGAGCAGCTGATGTCCCGTATCGACAGCGCGCCGGAGCCGGTTTCCCCAATCGCAGAAGCGCCGCGCATGAGCCCGCTGCAGAAGCTGCTGGGCGACGACATCAACGACCTGCCCTGGAAACGTCAGCTGAGTGATGTCAGCGTACTGGACATCACCGAGAAGTTCCCCGGCCAGGGCGAACGTGTGGTGCTGCAAAAACTGGTAGCAGGTGGCAAGGCTCCGGCCCACACCCACCGAGGCACTGAAACCACCATCGTGCTGCAGGGCGCTTTCTCGGACCAGAAGGGCGTGTTCAATCAGTGGGACTTCGTCGTGCTGAACGAGGAAGACGAACACAAACCGGTAGCCGTTGGCTGCGAAGACTGCATTACCCTGTCGGTTCTGAGCGCACCGCTGAAGCTTACCGGCACCTTTACCCGCCTTTTGAACCCGTTTATTCGATGACCTTTACCGCCGCAGCCCGTCTGTGGCGGCTTTTTCCCTGCTTTTACCAAGGCAAATCGCTACCGTCCCAGCTGATAAAGCGGCCGTTATCCTGCTCCTGCAAGGCTTCAATAACCCGGAACAGATTGTCTGCCGTACCCTCGGGCTCGTGCACCGTCAGGTTCGCCAGAGACTGGCTGAACGGTTCACTCAGCCCCGACCGGGTGGTTCCCGGGTGCAGCGCCACGCAGGCTACAGGCCGATAACGCCGGGGCAGCTCCACCGACAGGTTTTTCACCAGCATATTCAGCGCCGCTTTCGAGCAGCGGTAGGCATACCAACCCCCCAGGTGATTATCGCTGATGGAACCCACCTTGGCTGAAATGGCGGCCACACGGGTCAGCTGCGGCCCCCGGAACCAGGGCGCCAGCGCCTCCACCAGAAGCCCGAACCCGACACAGTTCACCTGAAAGGCCCTGGCCAGATTATCCGCCGTCAGATCCTCAAGGCGCTTTTCCGGAAACATCCGGTCATCGTGCAACAACCCGGCGGCGTAGATCAGCCGGCGAATGCCGCCGGAATCCACCAGCGTTTGTGCCAGCGCCTCATCGACCACCAGCGGTGCCGCAGACTCTGCGTCCCAGGGGCGCAACTGCAATCCCGGCCGCTTTCCCATGGCTTCCGCTGCCTTGGCCGGATTCCGGCAAAGACCGATCATCGGTTGCTCAGGAAACTCATCCAGATACTTCAAGGCCAGTGCCTGGCCAATCGCGCCGGATATACCGGCAATGATGGCTGCCATTGTGCTCTCCCCAGTTGTGATCAGAATTGTGATGAAGGTTGCGATCAATCAGATTCATTCCAACCATACGAAAAAACCATCCAATCGGGATCGCCTGCAGCAAACCAAAACATTCAAACAGCCGTATGAATAACCACATCGACTTTGTACCCACCGTGCAAGGCGAATACCGGTAGCCCCGAGCTACCCACCGATAACAGGAGAGAGTCCATGCAATATCAGGCACCTGCCAATGATCTTCGCTTTTTGCTGTTTGATGTCCCTGGTGCAGACAAGCTGCACGAACTGGAAAAATACGCCGATGCCACGCCCGACCTAATCTCGGCCGTGATCGACGAAGCCGGCAAACTGGCCGCGGAAGTGATCCAGCCCACCAACCAGGTTGGCGATCGCCAGGGCTGCAGCTACGACCCGGAGACCAAGCTGGTCAAAACCCCGGATGGCTTCAAGGCCGCTTACGACAAATTCGTGGAAGGTGGCTGGCTGCTGAAAGACATCCAGAGCGGAAAGGACAGCCTGATGGCGCTGTCGGATGAGCACTGGGTGGCCTGACTGATCAACCTCACCAACCCTTCGGCCGCGCCCTGTGCGCGGCTTTTTTTTGGTTTTTTCGGCAATGGGCCATGACAAGGTACAATGGCGCCCTTATTGACACACCTGCGGAGGCTTGATGACCGCCGACGACTACCATTTCCGCTTCGGCGGCATAGAACGCCTTTACGGCCGCAAGGCCCTGAACGCTTTTCGCAATGCCCACATCGCCATTGTCGGCCTCGGCGGCGTGGGTTCCTGGGCGGCAGAATCTCTGGCGCGCAGTGGCATTGGCACCATCACGCTGATTGATATGGACGACATCTGTGTCTCCAACACCAACCGCCAGTTGCACGCGCTTCAGGGCCAGTATGGCCGCACCAAGACTGATGCCATGGCAGAGCGGTTGCGGGCCATCAATCCCCAGGCGGATATCCGGGTGCACTTCGGGTTCCTGACCACTAAAAACGTGGCCGAACTGATCACCGAAGACATGACCGGGGTGGTGGATGCTATCGACAGCGTGAAAGCCAAGGCGGCGCTGATTGCCAACTGCCAGCGGCGCAAGATTCCGATTGTCTGTGCCGGCGGTGCCGGTGGCCAGATGGACCCGACCCAGATCCAGGTGGCCGACCTGAGCAAGACCACCCAGGATCCATTGCTGGCCAAGGTTCGTAATATGCTGCGTCGGGAATACGGCTTTTCGCGAAATCCCAAGCGGCGTTTTGGCATTGAGGCCGTATACTCTCTGGAGCAGCTGACGTATCCGGCCGCAGATGGCGAAGTCTGCCTGCAGAAGCCGGCCACCAACGGCCCGGTACGGTTGGATTGCGCCTCGGGTTTTGGCGCCGCCAGCCCGGTGACCGCCAGCTTCGGATTCTTTGCCGCTTCCCGGCTGCTGAACAGAATTGCACGTAAAGCCAATCTCTAACCAACCGGAAGCCGTTTATGGCCGTTAGCACCACTCTGATCCTCGCAGGTATAGGCGTTACGTCTCTGATTTGCCAATGGGCGGCCTGGCGGATGCGCATGCCGGCCATACTGTTTCTGCTTGCCGGCGGCATCATCGCCGGGCCGGTGACAGGCTTTCTGCACCCGGAAGATATCTTTGGCGATATCCTGTTTCCGATGATTTCCCTGGCCGTGGCCATCATTCTGTTCGAGGGCAGCCTCACGCTTCGGTACGAGGAGCTCAAAGGCCACGGCAAGATGGTACGCAACCTGATCCCGGTAGGCGCCCTTGTTACCTGCATTATCGGAACCCTGGCCGCCCGGTGGATCCTGGGCGTCTCCTGGGAGGTGGCCCTGCTTTTTGGCGCCATTTCCGTGGTCACCGGGCCAACGGTGATCGCGCCGCTGCTACGGGCAGTGCGGCCCACTTCCAAACTGGCCAATATCCTGACCTGGGAAGGCATTATCATTGACCCGGTCGGCGCCCTGCTGGCGGTACTGGTGTTCGAAGGGATTGTGTCCTGGGGCCAGGGCAACGTATTCAGCCACTCCCTGTATATTTTCGGCAAAACCCTGCTGGTGGGTTTCCTGATCGGTGCGGCTGCCGGTTACCTGAATGGCCTGGTGCTTCGCAAGCACTGGATTCCCCAGTACCTGCACAATGCCGGCACCCTGACCTTCATGCTCGGCGTGTTTGCCATTTCCAATGAGATGGCCCATGAGTCCGGCCTGTTGACCGTGACGGTAATGGGCATCTGGATGGCCAATATGAAACAGGTGCCCGTAGACAGCATTCTGGAGTTCAAGGAGTCCCTGAGCGTACTGCTGATCTCTGCCCTGTTTATTATCCTGGCCGCCCGGGTAGAATTTACCGCCATTGCCGACCTGGGCTGGGGCCTGGTGGCAGTGCTGGCCTGCCTGATGCTGGTGGCCCGCCCTGCCAGTATCTTTCTGTCGGCCATCGGTACGTCCCTCACCTGGCGAGACAAACTTTACCTGAGCTGGATTGCCCCCCGGGGTATCGTGGCAGCTGCTGTCTCCGCCCTGTTCGCTTTCCAGCTGGAACGGATCGGCTATGAGAGCGCCGGCGTGCTGGTGCCGTTGGTGTTCATGCTGATCATTACCACGGTGGTGATCCAGAGCCTGACGGCGCGGCCGGTCGCCAAGCTGCTGGGCGTACAGGAACCACCGGCCCATGGCTTCCTGATTCTGGGTGCCAACCCGGTAGCCCGCTTGATTGCCCAGGCCCTGAAAAAACATGAAATTCCAGCCATGCTGACCGATACCAACTGGGAAAACGTGCGCCAGGCCCGCATGGAGAACCTACCGGTGTATTTCGGCAACCCGGCTTCGGAACATGCTGCGAAACATATGGACCTGACCGGTATCGGCAACCTGCTGATCCTGTCTCCGTACAAACAGATGAACAGCCTGGCCACATATCACTTCCTGGACTGGTTCGGCGAGCACTCGGTATTCGGGTTGACGGAAGGCGACCAGGACCAGCGCGCCCGCCTGCAAACCGCCGGCAAGGTGCAGCAGACCCGGGGTCTGTTTGACGGTGTGAGCTATGCCAAGCTGGCCAGTCTAGTGAGCCAGGGCTATACGGTGAAGACCACCCAGCTGAGCGAGGAGTTCAGTTACGAGCAGTTCCTGAACCAGTACCAGAACGAAGCCCTGGTGCTGTTTGTGATGGACGGGCGGGAACACATACATCCGGTGAAAGCGATGGATGACCTGGAACCGGAAGACGACTGGGTTCTGATCAGCCTGGTGCCACCACAGCCCCAGAAAGAACGGAAAGAGCGGGCATCCGATACCGACGACCAGAAAGCCACCAGCAACGGAGAGCAGCAGGCCTGACGGCCTGCTGCTCCCGGCGGGGACACATCAACGGCAGTCGAGCACCAGCTTGCCCCGCACGTGGCCTGCTTCCAGCAGGTCGTGGGCGTCGCGGGCCTGCTCGAGCGGGAATACCCGGTCAACGTGCACCCGCACATCGCCGTCTTCGATCAGCTCGGCAATTTCTTCCAGGTGGAAAACATCCGGCCGGGTTTTCATGCCATGGGCTCTTACGCCCATGGCTTCCGCGGCACTGACCACCTCATCGGCGGTCACCGTGGGAATGGTCACCAGCACACCGGATTCCGACAGGGTCTGCAATGACCGCTTGCCGGTTTCACCACCGATCAAATCCAGCACCACATCCAGCCCGTAGCACTCGTCCGCAATGTCGGTGGTGTGGTAATCAATCACTTCATGCACGCCCAGCTCGGCCAGGAAATCCCGGTTGCTGGCAGACGCTGTGGCAATCACATGGGCACCGCGCTCCAGGGCGAACTGCACGGCAAAGTGGCCAACGCCTCCAGCCCCGGCGTGGATCAGGATCTTCTGCCCGGACTCCAGCCCGGCCACTTCAAACAACGCCTGCCAGGCCGTCAGCGCCGCCAGCGGCACGCCCCCTGCGGTAACCAGGTCCAGCTCTTCCGGCACGATGGCCAGTTCGTCAGCCCGGGCCACGGCATACTGGGCATAGGCCCCGCCAGATTCGGCAAAGCCGATCATGCCCATCACCCGGTCCCCTGGAGCCAGGGTGGTCACGTCATCAGCCACGGCCACGACTTCACCGGCGGCATCGTAGCCCGGGGTCCATGGCATGCAGCCTTCGATCTGCGTGGCGACAAAACCCAGGCCTTTGCGGGTTTTCCAGTCGATGGGGTTCAGGCCGGCGCCGTGGACTCGAATCAACACTTCGCCTCCGGCGGGCACAGGTACCGGAGACTCCGTTACCTGCAGAACATCACTGCCCCCAAACCGGTCATAGACCACGTGGCGCATCGGCACAGCGTCAGTTGCTTCAGAGGATTCCATGGGTGTCTCCAGACAACAATGAGTCAAGCGCCTGAACAGGCGCGCAGTTTCAGCTTCAGACTAGCAGAATTTCACCCGGCAGGCTTTATAGGGGCAAACCACGACCACCCGGCACCAGGGCACCGGATAGGATTTCGGCAAAGGCTTTCGGTGCCCGGGACGGCCGCTGGCTCTTCATATCCACGCAGGCATGGGTTGAAAGCCCCCGCAGCAGGGTTTTGCCATCGGCCACGCGAATCAGCTGGAACTGGCGTGCCGAGCGGAACCGGCCGTCCCAGTCCGTCAGCCAGGTACCCAGCACCAGCTCGTCGCCGGCATTGGCAGACAACAGGTAATCCACCTCGGTGTGGGTGATGGCCATGGCCTTGCCGGTTTCTTCGTGCAGGGCCCAGGTCATCCCCAGGCTTTCGATGTGGGCCCAGCTGACGTCTTCCATCCAGCGCACGTAGACCACGTTATTGGCGTGGCCGAGGCGGTCGGTGTCTTCTTCCCGCACGGTGATGGGCAGGATGAACGGATCCGGCAGATCCCAGTTGTGTGCTTGTGACTCACTCATGGCTGTTTCGTCGCTCAAGGCTGTTTCATCGCTCAAGGCTGCTCCCCCAGACCGGAAATAGCCTGCAAAGGTAGCCGGCCGATGCGGTCATTGTGAAGTGAACCAAAGTATAGAAAGCCGTCGTGCGGGTTCACCGAGGTGATTTCCTGCAAATGGCTGCCGGTGGTGTCGTGCAGGCTGGTGAGCATACGGCCGCGGTCATCAAAGGCCACTACCAGTCCGTATTCCTCCGGCTCGGGCTGGAAACCGGCAGGCAGGCGGGCAACCAGGTTCTTCATCCAGGGCCGGCGGTGCATGGCGTCCACCTGGGGGTTACGCAGGGTCGGGAAGGCAACCCAGTAACGGCCCTGCTCATCCACGGCCAGGTTGTCCGGAAAACCGGGCAGGTTGTCAGCAAACACTTCGGTACGGCCGGCTTTCGGGCCGTTGATCCAGTATTTCAGGATGCGGTATTTCCAGGTTTCATTTACCAGCAGGTAGTCACCATCCGGAGACACCGCCACGCCATTGGCAAAATACAGGTTACGCAGCAGTACTTCGGTTCTGCGGGTTTTCGGGTTGTAGCGCAGCAAGCGACCGTGAGGGCGCATTTCCAGCAGGTCCAGGATGTAATCCGGCTGGCGGAAGCGGGAGCTGGCATCGGTAAAGTAGATACGACCATCCGTGGCGACAACCACATCGTCGGTGAACCGGAACGGTGTGCCTTCCGCCTCCCGGGTGAGCACGGTAATCTCACCGTCCGGCGCTATCGACAGCAAGCCCTTCCAGGCATCCGCCACAATCAGGTTACCCTGGCGGTCAAACACCATGCCCAGTGGCCGGCCTTCGGTCTGCAGCCAGGTTTCCACCCGGCCGTCAGGAAATACCCGAACGATTTTGCCGTCCTGGGTGCCGGTATAGAGCACGCCGTTAGCATCCACCGTGGTGTCTTCCGGGCCGTACACCTGGCCCCGGGCCAGCAGATCGGCCTGTCGCAGCTGGTTATTGGGCGCCAGGATTCCGGTCAGGGCCGGGGGTTCGGGCGGCTCCCAGGCCTTGCTGTCGACAGGAGATGGTGTCAGCAGAAAGCTGCCCACCAGCACAAAAAGCACCAATAGTCCGGCCAGTAACCATTTCATCATGCACGCCCGATCCGTTTTATGATTTTTCGTTTGGGACCATTCACCTTAGTTGCGGTAGGAATGCCTCTCACGAGGCACCCCCCGCACAGATCCGTACGTGCGGTATTACCGCATACGGCTCCTGCCTCGGGTGACGACGGCGAAACCGCTCGCTGGGCCAGGGGTGGAGGATACGCGGTAGCGGGA